>DATGXU010000473.1:0-5527 GCA_035298685.1 Magnetospirillum sp.
CGGGCACGGCGATGGTTTTGCGCAGCAGGCCGTAGGCGCCGAACGTCACGGCCACCGTCAGCGCGATCCAGGGCACGCCATGGCCTTGTGCGATCTGCCAGCCCACTCCCACTACGACCAGGGCAATGGCCCCTATCTGGCGCCGCCCGAGCTGCTCGCCCAGGAACAGGCGCCCCAGCAGCACCGAGATCAGTGGGAAGACGTAATAGCCAAGGCTGCCTTCCAGCGCCCTGCCCTGCACCACCGCCCACATGAAGGCGCCCCAGTTGAGAGCGACCGCCAGTGCCGATGCCCCCAGGCGCACAAGCGTGCGCCGGTCGGCCACCATGGACCGCACCTCACCCAACTTGCCCATGGCGGCCAGCAGCAGCAGGGTGAACAGCGCGCCACCCAGCACGCGGTGAGCCAGCACCTCGGCGGTGGGGATGGCGGCCAGCGCCTTGAAATACAGCCCGAACACCCCCCAGCACAGAAACGCGCCGATGGCGGCCAGGGCGCCGGCGCGCGTAGTGGCGGCGGTTGCGGTCATCCTTGTCCCCCAAAAGGAAATGGGCACCGGCCGTTGCCGACCGATGCCCATGATCCATTCCACAGCCGCGGGGCTTAGTGGCCCGACATCTCGGCGCCCATATACGCCGGCAGCCAGCCCTCGTTGGCCTCGCGCAGTTCGTCAACGGTGACGGCGCGGCCGCCGACGCTGATGACGTGACCGCCGGTCTTGCCGATCACGCGGGCATTGACCTCGTGCTCCTCGGCCGCTTCCAGCACCGACACCAGATCGTCGTCCGAAACTTCCAGCACATAGCGGCCCTGGTCCTCGCCGAAGCACCAGGCGTGCAGCGGCAGGGTCGAGGGGGCATCCAGCGCCGCGCCGACGCGGTCAGCCGAGGCCATGGACATCTCGGCCACGGCGACCAGCAGACCACCGTCGGAAACGTCATGGCAGGCGCGCACCAGACCGTCCTGGATCAACTGACGCACCAGCTCGCCCTTGCGGCGTTCGCGGTGCAGCGCCACCGGCGGCGGGGCGCCTTCCTCGCGGCCGCAGATTTCGCGCAGGTACAGCGAGGCACCCAGCCAGCCCTTGGTTTCGCCCAGCAGCACGATGTTGCTGCCGGCCGACTTGAACGCCAGGGTCATGTGCTTGCTGACGTCGTCCAACAGGCCGACGGCACCGATGGCCGGGGTCGGCTGAATGGCCGTGCCCTGGGTCTCGTTGTACAGCGACACGTTGCCCGACACGACCGGGAAGTCCAGGTCGCGGCAGGCCTCGCCCATGCCTTTGATGGCCTCGACGATCTGGCCCATGATCTCGGGCTTTTCCGGATTGCCGAAGTTCAGATTGTCGGTGACCGCCAGCGGCACCGCGCCGGTGGCCGACAGGTTGCGATAGGCCTCGGCCACCGCCTGACGGCCGCCCTCGTGCGGGTCGGCCTGGCAATAGCGCGGCGTACAGTCGGTGGTGATGGCCACGGCCTTGTCGGTGCCGTGGATGCGCACCACGGCGGCATCGCCGCCGGGACGCTGCACGGTGTCGCCCATCACCATGTGGTCGTATTGCTGATAGATCCACCGCTTGGACGCCAGATCGGGGCAGGCCAGCAGCTTCTTCAGCGCCTCGGCCGGGCACTCGGCCGGCACGTCCTCGGCCTTGACCACCGGCAGCTTGGCCGGCGCCACCCACGGACGGTCATATTCCGGCGAGGCCTGGGCCAGCGGGTCGATGGGCAGATCGGCCACCACCTCGCCATGGCGCTTCAGCACCATGCGGCCGGTGTCGGTCAGGGTGCCGATGACGGCGAAATCCAGTTCCCACTTGTCCATGATCGCGCGGGCGACGTCTTCCTTGCCCGGCTTGAGGATCATGAGCATGCGTTCCTGCGATTCGGACAGCATGATCTCGTAGGCGGTCATGCCCTGTTCGCGCATGGGCACCGAATCGAGGTCGAGCTCGACGCCCAGGCCGCCCTTGGACGCCATCTCGAACGACGACGAGGTCAGGCCGGCGGCGCCCATGTCCTGGATGGCGACGATGACGTCGGTGGCCATCAGTTCCAGGCAGGCTTCGATCAGCAGCTTTTCGGTGAAGGGATCGCCGACCTGAACGGTGGGGCGCTTTTCCTCGGACTTCTCGTCGAACTCAGCCGAGGCCATGGTGGCGCCATGGATGCCGTCGCGGCCGGTCTTCGAGCCGAAATAGACCACCGGATTGCCGACGCCGGCGGCGGCCGAATAGAAGATGTTGTCCTTGTCGGCCAGACCCACGGTCATGGCGTTGACCAGGATGTTGCCGTTGTAGCTGCTGTGGAAATTGGTCTCGCCGCCCACGGTGGGAACGCCGACGCAATTGCCGTAGCCGCCGATGCCGGCCACCACGCCCGCCACCAGATGGCGGGTCTTGGGGTTGCTGGGATCGCCGAAACGCAGCGCGTTCATGTTGGCGATGGGGCGCGCGCCCATGGTGAAGACGTCGCGCAGAATGCCGCCCACGCCGGTCGCCGCGCCCTGATAGGGCTCGATGAAGCTGGGGTGGTTGTGGCTTTCCATCTTGAAGACGATAGCCTGGTTGTCGCCGATGTCGATGATGCCGGCGTTCTCGCCCGGGCCGCAGATGACCCACGGCGCCTTGGTCGGCAGGGTCTTCAGCCACTTCTTCGACGACTTGTAGGAACAATGCTCGGACCACATGACCGAAAAGATGCCCAGCTCGGTCAGGTTGGGCTCGCGGCCCATGATCTCGAGGATCAGCTTGTACTCGTCGGGCTTGATGCCGTGCTGAGCAATGATCTCGGGGGTAATCTGGCTCACGACAGGGCCTCCACCAGCGAATCGAACATCAGCTTGCCGTCGGACCCGCCCAGCAGGTCCTCGGCCAGACGCTCGGGGTGCGGCATCAGGCCCAGCACGTTGAACTTCGAGTTATAGACGCCGGCCACGTTGCCCAACGAACCGTTGGGATTGGTTTCGGCCGAAACCTTGCCGTCGCGGTCGCAATAGCGGAAGGCGATCTGGCCGTTGTCTTCCATCTCGCGGAAGGTGTGCGGCTCGACGAAGTAGTTGCCTTCGGCGTGGGCGATGGGGAAGCGCACCACGTCGCCCGAGCGGTAATAGCGGCAGAAGTCGGTGCGATCGTTTTCCACCTTCAGATGGACGTCCTTGCAGACGAACTTCAGCTGGGCGTTGCGCATCAGCACGCCCGGCAGCAGCCCGGCCTCGGTGATGATCTGGAAGCCGTTGCAGATGCCGAGAACGCGCGCGCCCGCCTCGGCGCGGGCCTTGACCTCGCGCATGATGGGCGAATGCGCGGCCATGGCGCCGCAGCGCAGGTAGTCGCCATAGGAGAAGCCGCCGGGAACGACGATCAGGTCGACGGCGGGCAGTTCGGTGTCGCGGTGCCAAACCATGTGCGGCTTGGCCCCCATGCTGGCCTCCAGCGCCACCGCGACGTCGCGGTCGCAGTTGGAGCCGGGGAAAACGATGACGGCGGCTTTCACGGGCGATCCCTGCAGAATTGGGTCGGAAGTGGTCTTCTTAATACGGAACCTGCCGACTTTCCAGCCCGAAGGGGAACAACGTGGCGCGCCGGGCGGCGGCAATCCCCAAAAAAATCATTGCCTTCTGTGAATGCGAATGATTATCATCTTCACATCAACGAAGGACTACCCCACGAGAGGGAGAACATGGCAATGAGCTTCAAATCCGTTCTGGCCGCCGGCGCGGCGCTGTGCCTGGCCTCTACCGCCGCGCTGGCGGGCGAGCGCCCCATGGGCGAGCCGGTCGAGAAGAACGGCATGGAAATCGCCGGCGTCTATCTGCAGTCGGTGATGATGGAGCCGCACATGCCCGGCCACGACCACGCCGACGTGCATATCGAGGCCGACATCAAGGGCGCCAAGGGCAACAACAACGGCTTCGGCGAAGGCGAATGGATCCCCTATCTCGACGTCGCCTATGTGCTGACCAAGCAGGGATCGAGCTTCAAGAAGACCGGCGCGCTGTATCCCATGGTGGCCTCGGACGGCCCCCATTACGGCGACAACGTCAAGATGGACGGCCCCGGCAAGTATCACGTCGCCTATACCCTGAAGCCGGCCGCCCACAATTTCCTGCGCCACACCGACAAGGAAACCGGCGTCGGCAAGTGGTGGGAACCCTTCACGGTGGAATGGGATTTCACCTACACCGGCACCGGCGCCAAGAGCGGTTATTGAGCTTAAGGGAGCGGGCCAGTCCGCCCGCTCCCCGCCCCCACCTTCCCACGAGGACACCATGTACGTTTGCCTGTGCCATGGACTGAACGACCGTCAGGTTCGCGCCGCCATCGACGAAGGCGGGGCAGGATCGGCCGCCCAGGTCTATCGCCACTATGATTGCCGCCCCCGCTGCGGCAAGTGCGTGCCCATGGTGCGCGACATGGTCAATGCGGCGCGCCCGGACACGAGCGAAAATTGCGGGTGCGGAGATACCTGCGCGTGTGCAGACGCCTGATTTTCAGGCAGCATTTGAGGGCCAAAATGCCCACGCTTTGATCAGACGCCGCCGCCACGCATGGCCGGGGTGTGTAAAATCCTTGAAATCAAAGCGTTACAAATGGCATCCCTGCGGCTATATGTGGCACACCGATTGCCAGAGGGTGTGCGCACCAAGCCGATTAAAGTGCGTGAGGGGATGCAGAACTTGGACGGCGGCGACGCCTATATCGAACAGTTGCAGCGCGCAAGCGCCAGACCGGCACCGGCCCCTGTGCCGGATCAATATCGATCTCTGTTCGAGAACGCCATCGAGGGCATCTATCGCACCACGCCCGACGGGCGCTATCTGGCGGCCAATCCCGCTTTGGCCCGCATCTACGGCTATGATGGCCCCGAGGCGCTGATTTCGGGCCTTACCGACATCGCCCGCCACCTTTATGTGAACCCGGCCGATCGCGACCGCTTCAAAAGCGCGCTGGCGCACGATTCCGAAGTGCGCAATTTCGAGGCGCAGGTGTTCCGCAAGGACGGCTCGACCATCTGGATCGCCGAGAACGCCCGCGCCGTGCGCGACCCCGGCGGCGAGGTGGCGTGCTATGAAGGCACGGTGCAGGACATCACCGCCCGCAAGCTGGCCGAGGAACGCCTGCGGCTGGCGGCGGCGGTGTTCGACAATGTGGGCGAGGCCATCGTGGTGGTGGATCACGACCATATGGTGCGCGCCGTCAACACCGCCTATGAACGCATGACCGGCTTCCCGGCCGACAACGTGGTCGGGCTGAAGCTGGGCTTTTTCGCCCACGAGGTCAACGAGCCCGCGGTGATCGACCAGGCCTGGGAAACCGCCGCCAAGGGAAGCATCTGGCAAGGCGAGACCTGGGCGCGGCGCGCCGACGGCGACGTGTTCCCGGTGTCCATGGCGATCACCGGGGTGGTGTCGGAAGACGGCTCGGTCAACAGCTATGTGCTGCTGGCCCACGACGTCACCCGCCGCAAGATGGACGAACAGCGCATCCGCTTCCACGCCAGCCACGACGCGCTGACCACGCTGGCCA
>DATGXU010000474.1:0-1706 GCA_035298685.1 Magnetospirillum sp.
ATGTCCAGGTCGCCATGGGCCAGGTCGGCCAGCAATTGGGCTCGCGGTTCCTCGCGCAGATACAGCTTGAGGTCGGGATAGCGCGCCCGCATGGCGCCCAGCATGTGCGGCAGCAGATAAGGGCCCAGGGTACGCAGCACCCCCAGCCGCAAGGTTCCCGACAACGGCGCCTGGGCCTGGCGCGCCAGTTCCTCGAGATCGGCGACGTCGCGCAGGATCACGCGGGCGCGTTCCACCACCTCGCGCCCCACCGGCGTCAACAGCACCCGGCGGCGGGTGCGCTCCACCAACAGCGCCCCCAGATGCTCCTCGAGCTGGGCGACCTGCGCCGACAGCGCCGGCTGCGACAGGTTCAGCCGCTCGGCCGCGCGGCGGAAATGCAGCAGGTCGGCAACGGCGGCAAGGCATTGCAGTTGGCGAAGCGTGATCATGGCCGAATGATAGCTTTTTCCTATCAGTCTCTCAAGAAGGTTCGATTGGCCTTATCACACCGCCGATCCTAAGTTGATGAGGCAACAACGACGATCCCGGAGACGACCATGTCGATCCAACGCCCCGCTTCCGATCCTGCCGCCGCCTTCTTTCGCGCGGCCAAGGAAACCCCGCTGCTGAGCGGCGAGGAAGAAGCGGATCTGGTGCACCGCTGGCGCGAGGATGGCGACGAAACCGCCCGCGACCGCCTGGTCGCCGCGCACCTGCGGCTGGTCATCAAGACCGCCGGGCAGTTCAAGGGCTATGGCCTGGGCACCTCGGATCTGATCGCCGAAGGCAATCTGGGCCTGATGCGCGCGCTGGAAGGCTTCGAGCCGGAACGCAACCTGCGCTTCTCGACCTACGCCCAGTGGTGGGTGCGCGCCGCCATGTTCGAATATGTGCTGCGCTTCTCCACCCCCGTCACCTTCGGCCTGTCGGCCGAGCGCAAGAAGCTGTTCTTCAAGCTGCGCGGCATGAAATCGCGCCTGACCGGCCCCGAGGGCGGTTCGCTGTCCCAGGCGGAAACCCGGCAGGTAGCCGAGGAACTGGGGGTGCGCGACAGCCGGGTCGCCGAGATGGAGCGGCTGTTGACCCAGTCGCCGCGTTCCCTGGACGCGCCGGTGGGCGAAAGCGGCACGCCCTATGGCGAGCTGCTGATGGACGAGCGCCCCGACGCCGAGGAGATCGTGGGCGAGCGGCAGGAATTGATGTATCGCCGCGAATTGCTGAAATCCGCCTGGAGCGAATTGTCGGAACGCGAGCGCGACATCGTGGCCGAGCGAACCCTGCGGGAAAACCCGCTGCGGCTGGAGGATCTGGCCCAACGCTACAACATCAGCCGCGAGCGCGTCCGCCAGATCGAGGCGGCGGCGCTGGGCAAGCTGAAGGCACTGGTACGCGCCGCCGAGGCGCGCCTGCGCCCCGCTGCGGTTTAGAGCGGCGAGCGTCAAACCTGACGCACGCCGCGACCAGCGGCCATTGCGGCCGCGGCCAAGCGGGCGGATGCCCGCGCCCGGCGAGGGAGTATCGAAAAGCTTAGTTCGTGATGCCCATCTTGGGCATCACGAACTAAGCGCAGTAGGTCGCCTCGAGCGCGTCGCAGCGGTTCATCCAGCCTTTTTCGAACTGCTGCTGGCTGGGGTTGTTTCGCGCCAGCGATTGCAGAAAGGCACGGCGGATTTCCACCAAGGCGGTGTTCAACGCCGGCCCCATGACGGCTGCGGCGGCGATGG
>DATGXU010000475.1:0-2346 GCA_035298685.1 Magnetospirillum sp.
GATCGCCTTCAGCATGGCCAGATACAGCGGATCGACCTGATCGGGCCGGGTGGGCAGACGCCAGGTGCCGTCCTCGGTGGCGAACGGGCGCAACAACCGCCCTTCGGCGTCCACCACCACGGTGGAGCGGCCGTTCAGGCGCGACAAATCGGGCGGGGCCAGCCGGTCGGCGGCCACCGTCGCAACCGCCAGCAAGACGGCTGCGGCGGCCAGCGCCCGCCCAATCCTCATTCGCCGATCACCACCTGTTCAAGCTCGCTGCGGGCGCGCAGGCGGGGCGCGTACATGTGCTCGACCACCGCCGCCGGCAGGACGAACTCGCCCGGAGCCACCGCGCGCACCGCATAGGCCACCTTGTAGTCCCAGGTCTCCGAGCCTTCGCGGCGGTACGGCATATCGGGGTCGCTGCGGTCCATTTCCCAGTTGGGCAGGGTGATCACCGACAAGAAGCGGTCGTCGCGGGCCTGGCGCATTTCCGCTTCCGACAGCGTGCCCAGCCAGCCGAAGCCGGGCTGTTCGGGGCGCAGCACGCCCTCGATGTCGAAGCCGGCGGGCAGCAGGTCCAGCACGGCGTAATTGCCGGTCAATTCGCCGGTGGCGCGTCCCTCGATCACCACCACCAGACGGTCGTTGCGCTTGATGGACTTGGGGTCCACCGGCTGGCCGTCGAGGGTGAAAAGCTGCTTGGACACGGTCACGCCGTTGGAGGCGGCGGGCAGCGGCTTGGCGGGCACGCCTTCCGCCGACACCACGCGGAAGATCGGGCCGTCGCCGGCATTGCGGATCGCCACGCCGCGCTTCAGGGCGTCGGCGGAAACCGGCACCGACACCGGATCGCCGCTGGCCACCGGCTTGCCGTCCACCTCGACCGACAGCTTGCCGGAATTGCGCACCATCTCGGCGGCGGCCAACAGCATCCACGCCTTGTCCTGGGTGGTGGTCACCTCGATGGGTTCCGCCAGGGTGTATCCCAACTCCATCAGTGCCGGGATCTGGGCGCTGCGGCCGGCGCCGGCCATCACCGCCACCACGCCGTAGACGTCGCGCAGGTGCGAGCCATAGGGCAGCGAGCTGTAGCGGTTGGGCTTTTGCGCCAGCACCTGGCGCGCCGCCTCGTAGGACGCGTTGGCGCGCGAGCGTTCGCCCACGGCGTCCAGGGCGGCGCCCAGATGGGCCAGCGCCATGGCGCTTTTCGGCGGCCGGGAATCGTGGAAGTAACGCAGGTCGCCGGCATTGGCCAGGCCCTTGCGGGCCAGCAACGCCATGGCATAGGCCTTGACCTCGTCGCGGTCGGCGCTGTTGGCCTGGATCTGCAGCCAGCGGCGGCCCTGGGTCATGGTGGCGGCGGGCACGTCATAGCCCTTGTCCACGGCGCGGCTCAGGAAGTCCATGGCGAACACGCCGATCCACGGATCGGCCTCGCTGCCCCACTGGCCCCACATGCGGAAGCCGCCCTCGGGGCTTTGCATCGAGACGATGCGCTCGATGGCTTCCTGAATGCGGTCGGGGATGTTGCGGTCCTGCTTGACGCCGGCCAGCAGGGCCATGTCGTTGAAATACAGCAGCGGCATGGCGCGGCTGGTGGTCTGTTCCAGGCAGCCATGGGGATAACGGTCCAGCCAGCGCAGCAGGCCGGGCACGTCGACGCCCTGCCAGCGCGACAGGCTGACCGCCACCGAGCCGGTGCCGGGCACGAAATCCTCCACCAGCTTGTTGTCGATGGTGATGGTTTCGCCCGGCGCCAGCGCCTGGATGACCTGGCGGGTTTCCGGCATCTGGCCGGGACGCACCTGGATCGGCCAGTCGCGGGTGACGGCGAAGCCGTCGGGGCCCTTGACGCTGAGTTCCACCTTGCCGATGCCGGCGGCGGGGGCGTCCAGCGGCACGGTGAACACCTCGCGCTTGCCCTTGGCCAGGGTGATGGTGCGCTCGGCCTCGCCGCCGCTGACGGCGTCGCGGGCGGTGACGGCAACGCGATAGCCGCCCTCGGCGCCGTCCACGTTGTGGATCAGCACGGTGGCGCGGCCCTTGTCGCCGGGGGCCAGGAAGCGGGGCAGGATGATTTCGGCCACCAACGGGTCGCGCACGGTCAGCCGGGCGTCGCCGGAACCCACCTTGGTGCCGTCATAGGCCACCGCCATCAGCCGCAATTCGCCCTGGAAGTCGGGGACCTCCAGCGGAATGGCGGCGGTGCCGTCGCTCTTCAGGGCGACGATGCCCGAGAACAGCGCCACCGTGCGGGTGGGCACCACATCCAGGCCCTTGCCGCCGAAGGAATCGCCGCCCTGGTCGTCGCCGCCGGCGCTGAGGCCCCGGATCAGCCGGCCGTAATCGTCGCGCATGCCG
>DATGXU010000476.1:0-7335 GCA_035298685.1 Magnetospirillum sp.
GGAAGGCCACCCACACCGCCACCGCCGCCAAGCCGGCGGCCAAGGCCTGCATGGCGGCTCGCGCGGTGGCTGAACTGCGTTGATAGGCCATCTGGCCGGCCTGCACGTTGCGGCTCGATTGCTCGAAACGGCCATGCCTGACGCCTTCAAGGCCCAAGGCGCGGATGACCCGCATGCCGGCAAGGTCGTCGGTCAGGTCCGCCTGCAAGGCGCGGCTTGCCTGTCCGGCCTGACGGCCCAGCGCGTGCGCCCGTCGGTTCAATGGGCGGGCCAGAACCAGCAGCAGCGCCCCCAAACCCAGCGCGGTGAGCGACAAAGCCGGCGACAGGTGCAGCGCCACGAACAGCAAGGCGGGGATTTCGAAAGTCCAGCCGGCCAGCCGCAACAGAAATTCGACCCCCAGGGTCGCCTGGGGGGCGTCGACGGTCAGCGCGTGGGTGGCCTCGGCCCCCGCCATGCGGGTGAACGTCCGCCACTCCATGCGGCACAGGGCACGGTGCAGGCGGCTTCGCAGATGGCTGCCATAGCCCAGGCGCAGCGACGTCGCCGCCACGCCGCGCAGGGCGACCACCGCGGACGCCGCCGCCACCAGCGCCACGTAAAGGGCCAGTCCCCATTCAAGCCCCACGGCGGCGGTGTCGCCATTGCCCCCCCCCACCCCCGCCATGGAAAGGATCGGCACCAGCATCACCAGTCCCATGCCTTCGGCGGCGGCGGCCACCATGGCCAGCGCCATGACCCCCGCCAGCCGCCAGCGCGCGAAGGCGGCGACGTCGGACACGAAATGCCGGAAGCCGGCGGGCGGCGGCGCCGGAAGCGCGCCGTCGGCGGGCGGGATCGGTTGGTCAGCGGCCAAGGGACCGGGTCTCGCGAGCAGGTTGCACGATGGCGGGCAGGGTAGCGCGCCCCGCGGCCCGGTGTCCATGTGTGGCGGTCAGGTCGTCAGCCGCCGCATCAGAATGCGAAAGGGGCGGATCAGCGGATACAGCCAGCCCAGGGCGGCGGGCAGGCTGATCAGCCTGCGGTCGTCCTCGGTCGCCGCCAGCGCGCCAGCCAGCACCGCACGGCGGCCGGCCGGACGTGTGTAAAGCGACGCGCTCCACACCAGCGATCGGACAAGGCCGATCCGGTAGATGGCCTGACGGTCGGTCAACGGCGGCGTCGTCAGCACGCAGTGCAGCGGCGCCGCGGCCGCTTCCGCCCAGGCCAGCAGGGCGGCGTCTGCCGTCGCGGCGTCGGGCAGGGGGGCGCTCAGGCAATCCCTGGCCATGACCAGCGCCAGGGCCAGTTGCCGTTCGACGTCCAACTGCCGTGCCAGGGCGAAGGCGGCGTTCCAATCCACCTGCCCCTTCCGCACGGCAACGGCCACGTCTGCCAGCCAGAACAGGCGCGCCCACATATGACGGCAGCCATGGACGGCGGCAAACACCACCGCGGCCTCCGCCGCCAGGGTCGAGATCGCTTCGCCGCCGACGGTGACCGTGGTCGAGCGTTCGAAGGGGCGCAAGATGGCGGCGGGCAGCAGGCGGTCGTCGCTGGCCAGCGCCGTATGCAGTTCCACCCGAGGCCAGTTGGCGCCGTGGGTGAATTCCAGGCATTCGGGCTCGGTCCTGGTGGGAGAGGGGGCATAGCCCAGGGCCGCCAGGATTTCCGTCGCCCTGGCTGCGTCCTGGCGATGGACCAGAAAGTCCAGATCGCGGGCTTCGCGCGTCAGCGGTTCGGCAAAGAGCAGGGCGGCGAATGCCGGCCCCTTGATGGCCATGATCGGAACATTTTCCCTGCGAAAAGCCGCCGTGATCTCAGCCAGGGCGTGGTGAAGCAGCAGATTGTGGCCCGCCGCCCGCTGCCGCATGGCGTGCAGGCGCGTGCGGACGGCCTCGGGCGCGCCCAGCATTTCGGGCGCGGGCAGCCGCAACACCAGCCGATGATGGGCGGCACAGGCGGCAAAGCTGTTCCAGTCCAGGCCGTCGGGCGTCACAAAGGGACCGGACGGTGGCGATACGGCATCTAATAGGAATTTTAGTTCCGGGGCCTTGGGTCTAAATACCTTCATCGGCCCATTCTTACCTCATGCTTCCGGTCAAGGCCTATCGCCAATGGTAACCGCCCAGCAAAGGAAACCGGTCGGTTTGCGTCAGCGGGCGAATTCGGGTATGACAGTAGCAATTCATTTGCGTCTAAACGAGGGCTAACGATGCGGCGGACAATCACGGTTATTGCAGCCGGCCTGGTGTCGGTGGCGGTGGGTACCGCCGCACTGGCGCAACAGCAACAGGGGCGCGGCCCTCAGAACCAGCACGGCGGCCAGCAGGGTTCTTCCATGAACAGCCTGCCACCGGCTCTGCAGGCGGCCGTTCTCAGCGGCAACCCCACTGCCATCGACCAGGCCATCAACACCCTGGCGGGCGGTAACCCGCAACGTATGGCGTCCTTGGCCGAGCAGGTGGTGACGGCGGCGGAAAAGCTGCTTGCCACCAATCCCCAGGCCGCCATCGCCGCGGCGTCGGCGGCCCTGGAGCGCGTGCAGCCGCAACAGGTGGTCAGTTCGTCGCCCAGTCAGGTGGAAAGCGTCACCACCATCGCCGCCCGCATTCTGGTCAGTCCGGTCGTCGTGGCCCAGTTCCCCACGCAAGCGGCCGAACTGGGCAGCAGGGTTCTGGCGACGGCCACCGCCACCAACAACCCGACGCTGATGGCCTCGGCCGCCAATCAGGTGGTTTCCGTCGCCGAAAAGCTGGTGGCAACCCAGCCCGCCGCCGCCATCGCGCTGGCCGGCGCCGCCGTCGAATCGGTGAAGACGGCGCCGGTGACCAACAGTGCGCCGCAAGGCGCGCTGAGCGTGGTGACCACGGCTGCGCGCATCATCGTCAATCCAAGCATCCAGGCCATCAATCCGCAGGTGGTCGGGCAGATCGCCGCCACTTCGGTGCAGGTGGCGACCAATCCGGCCGTTTACGCCTCTTCACCCAACGCCGCGCTGGCGGTGGCCAGCAACGCCTATTCGGCGGCCAGCTCCCAAAGCGTCGCCGCCGCCAATCCGAACGCCCTGTCGCAGGTGGTCCAAGGGCTGGTTCAGGCGTCGAAGGACACCTCGCTGAACGTGGTCAATCCCACGAACGGCGTCGCCATCAACGAAATCCTCGAGAAAAAGACCGGCCAGCCGAACGGCGATCAGAAGGTCGATCAGCCGAACGAGCGCAATAACGAGTTGGACGACCGGGCCTCGGCTTCGTGACATCGGCTTCGCCGACCCCGATCGAAAGCGGCGGCGCCTCGTGGCGCGCCGCTTTCAGACCATTGGGGCCGGTGGGGGCGCAGGGGCTTACCCAGGCATGCAATCTGGGCGGCCAGTTGGTCGCCATCGCCTGGGTCGGTCATCAGGCGTTCGGCAGCGTCGGATTGGGATTGATGGTCGCGGCCACGGCGGTCTTCGTGGGCGATCTGGGCTATGGGCCGTGGATGTTGCGCGAAGTCGCGCGTGACGGGCATTGGTTGCCCGAATGGCGTGCCGCCACCGCACGCCGGCTGCTGGTGCTGTTGCCGGTAACCCTGTTGGCGGCGGTGGCCGTGGGCGCCACGGCGCCCGATCCCTCGGCCGGCATGGCGGTGGTGGCTGCGGCGGCTCCGGGGATACTGCTTTCGGCCTTTCTTCCCGGATCGGTGCTCTATGGCCTCGGCTGGGCCCGGGCGGCGGCGCTGGGGCACATTCTGCGCTATGCCGTCCAGGCGGTAAATCTGATGCTTGGCGCCGCGCTGGGCGGCGACAGTTTCGCGCTGATGGCCGGTTATGGCTTCACCGCCGGCATCGTCGTGCAATTGCTGGCAGGTTTGGCGGCCGGGTTGCCCGCCGCCTTTCTGTGGCCATCGTGGCGGGCCGGCCTGCCGCCCGCGCCGGCATTGCGCGTATGGGGGCTGTCGCTGCTGGGAACGCTGAACGACCGTGCGCTGCCGCTGGTGGTCGCCGTCGCCATGCACGGCGTTCTGTCGTGGCTTCTGATCGCCGTTCAGGTGTTGCAAGGCTTGGCGGGTATGTTGGCGCAGGTCGATCGTCTGGTGGTGCCCGGGGTGGTTCGCGGCCACCACGGCGGCATCGCGCCTGCGGCCCTTCTGACCGGAACGACTGCCGCGCTGGCGGTTGCGGTGGGGATCGCCGGGGCGCTTCTGCAGCCGGGGCTGATTGCTCCCGGCTGGCTGATGCTGGCGGAATGGCACTGCGCCATGGTGGGGGCGTGGAGCTTCCCGGTGCTGTTCGCCCGCGACGCCGAGCGGCCGCTGCTGCTGATGATCGCCGTCGTGCTGCCGGTGTCGCTTGGCTTGCAGGCGCTGGGGGCCGGGCGCGTCGCCTTGGTCTGGCTGTTGGGCGTCCGCGTGGGCGCGGCGGCGGTGATCGGCCGCTTTTCCGCCGTGTCGGCGGGCATGCCGGCCTTGGCGCGCTGGTGGCCGGCCACTGCGCTGGTGGCCGCCGCGCTGGCCACCCTGGTGGTGGTTCCGGCATGACGCCCCGCGCATCGCTCTTCGGCATATTGGTGCAGACGGGCACGTTCGGTGTCTGTGGTGCCGTCGCCTACATGCTGCGCCACGAGACTCTGGTCATCGAGCTTCCCTATGTGGGGGCGATCGTCGCCGGCATGGCGGCCTATGCGGCGCTGACCATGGCGACCATGCGATCGGTCGCCACGCCGATCGCCAGCCGGGTGATCGGCGTGGCGATGCGGCTGGCGCTGGTCGGGCTGCTGTTGGCGGCCTTCGGCTATTACCTGAAGGCCTCGGAAACCTATTCCCGCCTGTGGTCGGCCTATTGGTTCGCCCTGGCGATGGCCGCGCTGGTGGTCATGGAGTTGCGCGGCGTCTCGCCCGCGCGCCGGGTGTCGCGCGTGCTTCTGGTGGGGCCGTCGGCCAACACCGTCGCCATGCGGGGTCGGCTTGAGGCCGATCATGGTTCCGACGGCATTTCGGTGGTGGGCGAGATGCCGGTGACCGACGCCATGGTGTGGCTCGAGCGGCAGGCCTTGGCCGATGCCGGCGCGGCGGTGGATGAAATCATCATTGTGGGCGCCATGCCCACCGCCGAAGAGCGGGAGTGCCTGGTCCGCTCGCTTCACGGCAACCCCATCGGCCTGCGCTATTGCGTCGAGGGTGCGGCGGTGCCCGGCGACGGACTGGGCGGGCTGGCGACGGTTTCGCTGGTGACGGTTCCCTCTCCGGGCGGACTGGCGCTCAAGCGGGGCATCGACGTTTTCTGCAGCGCCACATTGCTGGCCCTGGCTTTGCCGCTGCTGCTGCTGATCGCCGCCGCCATTCGTGCCGAGGGGCCGGGACCCATTCTGTTCACCCAGCGCCGTCTGGGCATGGGCGGCCGCTCGTTCCTGATCTACAAATTCCGGTCCATGGTGCCTGTCGCCGCGACCCAGGCCGACGTTCCACAGGCGCTGTCAGCCGATGCGCGCATCACCCGCGTGGGCGGCGTTTTGCGGCTGTGGGGACTGGACGAGTTGCCTCAACTCATCAACGTGTTGAAGGGTGACATGTCGCTGGTGGGGCCGCGCCCCCACGCCTTCGCCCATGATGTCCGCTGGAGCGCCGAGATCGACGGCTATTCCGAGCGCCTGCGCATGCGTCCGGGCATCACCGGTCTGGCTCAGGTCAAGGGGTGCCGGGGCGAAACCCGCCATTCGGGCGACATGGCGTGCCGTCTGGCACTGGATCTGGAATACATCCGCTCTTGGTCGCCGTTGCTGGACCTCAAAATCCTGCTGGCCACCGCGCCGGCCATCCTGGCCGAGGTCATGCGGGCGCGCCAGCCCGCGCCGGCTTCGACGGTGCCCCCGCCGCCGGTGGCCGAGCCCACAAGCAACCCGACGCCCGACAAGGCGCAGGCCCAGCGTCAGTTGGATCCCGTGGACTGAAACGGCCGATCTACCCGCCGGCGGGCAGATCGGCGATGGCGTTGTCGGCCACCACCGCCACCGACGACAGCGCGGCGTCGGCAAAAGCCGGCGTGCCGGGCAGGGGCGCGATGGTGCGATTGGCCCGCACCACCACATCGGACAAGCGTTCCGGCGCCCCCTCGAGCGCCACCAGCGCATGGCGGTCGCCGCCGCAGCCGGTGAACACGTTGTTGGCGATGTGGACCGCGCGGGTGCGCGAACCGTCGCCGCTTCCCGCGCCGATCACCAAGGCGTGGCGCATGGCCGAGATCAGGTTGCCGTCGGCAATCACGCCGTCGGCGTCCATGATGCGAATGCCGGTGACGCCCAGATCATGACTGCCGGCGATCCGGTTGCCTGAAATCAGGATGCCCCGCGATCCGCGATCCGCCGCGATGGCGTGGGGCACGCCCGACAGGGTGTTGGATGCCACCACCACGTCCTCGATGGTGCCGCCGGTGCCGAAATTCAGCAGGGCGACGCCCCGCAATTCCTTTTCCGGCGCGGTGTTGGTGATGACGTTGGCCGATACCGTGCCCGCCTTGGTGCCGTCGCGCAACAGGATGCCCGACGAGAACGGCTGGGCGTTGCGGAACTGGATGGTGTTGCCGGCGACGACGAAATTCTCGACCCAGTTCAGTTCGATCGCCGCATCCACCGGCGACAGGAACTCGAAGGTGTTGTGCGACACGTTCACCTGGCCGATTCGCGAGCCCGGTTCGCCCAAAACGTAGATGGCGTTTTGAAATTTGCTGGAGCCCGCGATGCCTTCGAACTGGTTGCCGGTGATGCTTACGGTTGCGCGCAACGCCTTTCCCGAAACGCCGCCCGACACGTAAAGGCCCGGAACATTGCCGTTGTTGCGGAACACGCAGTCCTGGACGGTGATGTCGGCCAGACCTTGTTCGGCCTCGCCCGGGGTCGGCCCCAGGATCACGCCGCCGCCGCCCTGGCCACCGTCGCCGAAGCCCTCGAACCGGCAGCCGCGCAAGGTGACGGAACGCAAATCGCCGCGCACGTACACGGCAAAGCCCCCCTGTCCGTCGGGCGATCGGGCGGTCTGGGCCGGGCGGTTGCCCCGGAACCCCATGTTTTCGATGGCGAATTGTTGGATGGCGCCGCGCAGATGCACCATGTTGAACGGCGGCTTGGCGGGATCGCCGCCATAGGCCAGCACGGTGTGGGTGCCGCCCTCGCCCCGCCAGCTTTGCCCCGAGCGCGGGCGCAAGGGGGTGCCGATGCGGAAGGTGCCGGCGGGAAAGCGCAACACCGGGGTCTCGGAATCGATGGCCTTTTGGATGGCCGCCGCATCGTCGTGGCGGCCGTCGCCCTTTGCCCCGAACCGACGGATGTCCTCGGCGGGATAAGCGGGCGCCCGCAGCAGGGCCGTCGCGCCCGCCCCCACGAC
>DATGXU010000477.1:0-2165 GCA_035298685.1 Magnetospirillum sp.
CCCCGCCGAGTTCATTCCCATCGCCGAGCGGACCGACCTGATCGCGCCGCTGGGGCGGTGGATTTTGCATCGGGCCTGCGTTCAGGGCCGCGACTGGGCTCGCGCCGGTCTGCCGCCGCTGAAGATCGCGGTCAACCTGTCGCCGGCGCAGTTCAAGCACCACCAAACCCTGATCGGCATGGTCGCCGACATCCTGGACCAGACCGGTTTTCCGCCGCAGCAGCTGCAGCTGGAAATCACCGAAGGCATCGCCATGCAGAACATCGACGCCACCATCGAGGTGCTGCAGCAACTGCGCGCCATGGGCGCGGTGATCTCCATCGACGATTTCGGCACCGGCTATTCCAGCCTGAACTATCTGAAGCGGTTCCCGGTGGACAAGCTGAAGATCGACCGTTCGTTCGTGGCCGACATCGGTCTGCACGCCGACAACGCCGCCGTGGTCAAGGCCATCGTCAACCTGGGCCATTCGCTGGGCACCCGCGTCAACGTGGAAGGCATCGAAACGCGCGAGCAGCTGGATTTCATCATGGCCCACGGCGTCGACGAAGCGCAGGGCTATTACTTCTCGCGCCCGGTTCCGCCGGACGAGTTCGCCCGGCTGGTGCGCGAGCGCAGCCCGTATTGCATGAATTGCGACGTTCCATAAGGGGAAGGCAATGGCGCGGCAGGGATGGCGAGCGGCTGCGGTGACGGCTGCGGCGATATTGGCGGCGCCCGTGCCGGGTGGGGCGGTGACGGCGTTGGACGGCACCTGGCGCGCCGAAGGCGGCGGCAAGGGGCACGAAGCCGACGGCTTTGGCGCCCATCTGCGCCTGGCCGCCGAGCCTCAGTTCCGCGCCGTGCTGGCGCTCAGCACCGACGGCAAGACCTGGGGCGAGGCCTCGGCCACCTGGATCGGCAACGATGCCACCCATGCCTATGTGCTGACCGCCGCCCATATCTACGAACTGCCGGCCAAGGTGAACGCCTATGTGGTGCGCGGGCCGGACGGAACGGTGTGGCGGCCGGATCGCCTGTGGGTGCATCCGCAATGGAACGGCGACACCGAAACCCGCACCGGCTATGACGCGGCCATCCTGCGCCTGCCCAAGCCGCTCGAGGGCATGGGCGCCCCGCCGGTGCTTTACGGCGGCCAAGGTGAAGAGGGCAAGCTGATCACCTTCGTCGGCTTCGGCAGCCGTGGCATCGGCTCGACCGGCGAGGCCGACCGCTTCTATACCGGATCGGCCAAGGCCGCCGCCCAGGGCGTGGTGGACCAATGGGTCGGTCTGGCACCGGGGCGCAAGTCCAAGGGCGATGTCGGCAACTATCTGGGCGTCTTCTTCCCCAAGGAAGACGGCAGCATCGCCAATCCCTATGGCGGCGCAAGAAAGCCGGCCACTTCCCTGGTGGGCCTGCTGGGCTCGGGCGACAGCGGCGGCTCGGCCTGGATGCCTTTGAAGGGCGGCTGGGTGCTGGTGGGGATCAACTCCAACGGCGACGGCACCGCCCGCTACGGCGACAGCTCGTGGTTCGCCCGCGTGTCGGCCCTGCGGCCCTGGATCACCGAGGTGTTTCCCGGCGCCCATTTTTCGGATTAAACCCAAATCCCGATGAGAGGAACTCGTCGGGATTTTGCTAGGCCCAAGGGGCCGCGCGGCTTATGCCGCGGGAGGCCAGGGGGCGGAGAAACCCGCCCCCCGCCTGAGATACCGTGTTGTCGGTCAAGCTGTTTGGAACGGTCGGCCAGTTTTCATGACGCCGTATGCGATGACCAGCAGCTTGCGGGCGACGGCGACGAGAACCACCTTGGGCGACTTTCCGGCCTCCTTCAGGCGGTCGGCGAAGGCTTTGAGGGCCGGGTTATGACGCCGGGCAGTCAGGGCGCACATGTAGAGGATGGCGCGCAGTCTGGCATTGCCGACCTTGCTGATACGCGCCCGCCCGCGCACGGAGCTGCCGGATTGATGGTCCTGTGGGTTCAGGCTGACGAAGGCGGTGATCTGCTTGTTGTGGCCGAACGCCCGAAAGTCAGGGATTTCCGCCAGCATCACCGCTGCCGACTGGCTGCCGAGGCCGGGAATGGAGGTCAGCAGGGCATGACTGGTGCGCAGATGCTCGTCGGACTGGATCAGCGCGGTAACGGCCTCGCTGATGATCTTGATTTCCTCGTCCAGGTTGGC
>DATGXU010000478.1:0-5262 GCA_035298685.1 Magnetospirillum sp.
CGGCATGCCGTTCAGCCGAATGCTGGAGGCCGCGCATCGCCTGCGCGAATGCGGCCTGCTGGCCTATCAGCCCGGCATGTAGGACGGCCACGCCATGTCCTTTTCCGCCACCACGGTCACCGCCAGCGGCCAGCGGATGCCGAAGGCGGGGTCGTCGTGGCGGAAGCCGGCGGCCGCTTCCGGCTGGTGGAAATTCGAAATCAGATAGCCGATCTCGGCATCGTCGGTCAGCGCCTGCTGGCCGTGGGCGAAGCCTTCGGGAACGTACATGCGGCGGCGGTTGTCGGCGGTCAGTTCGGCGCCGAACCATTGTCCGTGGGTGGCCGAGCCGGGGCGCAGGTCGATGATCACGTCCCAGATGGCACCCTTGAGGCAGGTGACCACCTTGGCCTCCTGATGGGGCGGGCGCTGAAAATGCATGCCGCGCACCGTGCCCTTGCGGCGCGAGCATGACGTGCTGTGCTGGACGAACAGCGTGGTCAGGCCCCGGCTTTCGTACTCGCGCACACAAAAGGTCCGGCCGAAGAAGCCGCGTTCGTCGTGCACCAGTTCCGGTTCGATCAGCCATGCTCCGGGCAATGGGGTTTCGCTAAAGCGCATGGGGGCCTCCGGCGGGTCGGGAAAGGCGGCGCAGCAGGGCGCCGATGGGCGGCAGCAGGGCGGTGCCGGGCGATACGCGCCAGGTGTATTTCCACAGCTCGCGCGCGGTGCCGGTTTCGCCACGGCACAGATGGGCCAGGGCGCTCCAATAGGCGCGCTCGCCCAGCGCCTTGCGCGCCGTCCGCCGCAGCCGGTCGGCATCGGCCAGCCGCGCGCCCTCGTGGTCGAAGAACGAGGTGAAGGCGGCTTCGAATTCCACGTTCCAGTGATGGATGGTGGCGACCGTGGCCGACTGGTTGCTGGAATGGGTGCGGGCGATGGCCTGCACCGCGTCGGTGCGCGCCACGGCGCCGTGGCAGGCGAAGCGCATCCACATCTCAAGGTCGTCGGTGTGGGTCAGTTCCTTGCGGTAATGGCCGACCCGTTTCTGCACCGAGGTGCGCACGATGGCGGTGGGGCCGGGGATCGGGTTGCGGCCGCTTCGGCACAAGCGTTCCAGCAGCTCTGGCCCCGGCATGATGTGCCACGCCGGATCGGCGGCGTTGGCGGGCAGGATGGGCAGCGGCCGATCCGAGGGGGCGCTGACGGCGGCGCCATAGGTCAGCGCCACCTCGGCATGGGCGTTCATCACCGCCACCGCCCGCGCCAGGGCGCCGGGCGCCAGCAGATCGTCGGCACACAGGATCAGAAAATACTCGGCCTCGGCCCAGTCGACGCCTTCGTTGAACGAGGCGTGGGGCCCCTGGTTGACGCGGCGCGCCACCACCTGCACCCGACGGTCTTCCGCCGCCAGTTGGCGCGCCACCTCGACGCTGTCGTCGGTCGAGGCGTTGTCGATGATCAGCACCCGTAGCGCCGGCACGTCCTGATCAAGCACGCTGGTGACGCATTGGCGCAGGAAGCGGCCGTACTGATAGCACGGCACCACCACGTCGACGCTGCCCATGCTTGCCCCCGGTCCGGTGAACGCGCCCCCATTGTCGCCAGCGGCGCGCGGCGGGCAAAGACGACAGAGGACCTATGGCCCTGCCGGCCATCCATCGATTGCCTTAGGCCAGGGGGTGCCGCCTATTGGGTAAAAGCCAGCCCCCATTCCCTTCGCTATCTTTCCCGCCTTGGGGGTGTCGGCATCGGGCCCGGCACCGCGCCGCAACCCTGTGGGGCGACCGATGGCTGGCTTTCGGCGTGCGTTCCTGCTGAATTCGGTCGAGCGTTATCTCTGCCTGACCATCGGCTTTTTGACCGTGACCGTGGTGTCGCGCCTGCTCAGTCCTGCCGAGGTGGGGTTGTCGGCCATCGGCACCGGGCTGATGACGGTGATCCTGGCCTTGCGCGAATTCGCCACCGCCGAATTCCTTATCCTCAGGCCCCAGGTCACGCGCGAGGATGTGCGCACCGCCTTTTCCACCCTGTTCTGCCTTTACGTGGTGGTCGCCGTAGTGCTGATGGCGGCCAGCCCGTGGATCGCCGAGTTCTATCACTCCCAGGCGCTCGAGGAATTCCTGGCTATCGTGGTGGTGGCCGGATTGCTGGAAACCTGCGCCATGCCGATCACCGCTTTGCTGCGTCGCGATCTGGCCTTCGGCACCCTGGCGGTGGTCACGGTCAGCACCGCCGTGGTCGGCGCGGCGGTCACCGTGGGCCTTGCCGCGTCGGGCGAAGGCTTTCTCAGTTTCGCCTGGGCGTGGCTGGCGGCGGCGGCGACCACCGTGGTACTGACCCTGTGTTTCCGCCCGGCATGGTGGATCTTCCGCCCCTGTCTGCGGTCATGGCGCGCGGCGCTGAATTTCGGCGGCTACAACGGCGCCATGGCCGTGCTGGGCCGTGCCTACGAGGCGCTGCCGCAACTGGTGCTGGGCGGCATCCTGTCGGCCTCGGCCGCCGGCCTTTATAACCGTGCCAGCACCATCTGCGGGCTGCCGGACCGCTTCGTCATTTCCGGCGTGTTCACGGTGGCGTTTCCCGCCCTGGCCGCCGAAGCCCGCCAAGGCGGCAACCTGAAGGCCAGCTATCTGCGCGCGCTGGGCTACATCACCGTGGTCTATTGGCCGGCCTTGGCCGTTCTGGCGCTGCTGGCCCACCCCGTGGTGCGCCTGTTGCTGGGGGCGGACTGGCTTGCGGTGGTGCCGCTGGTGCAGATCATGTGCGCCGCCAGTCTGTTCTGGTTTCCGGTCATCCTGACCGCGCCCATTCTGGCCGCCGTCAATGCCCTGCGCGACAGCTTCCTGTGCAAGCTGGTATCCATGTCGGTCTGTGCCGCCGTGTTGACCGGCGCCAGCTTCGCCGGCATTACCGCCATGGCGCTCAGCCAGTTCTTCACCAGCCCGTTTCAGATGCTGATGGCGCTTTATGTCGTTCGTCGGCGGGTGTTCTTCCGCTGGTCCGAGCTGTTGGCCGGACTATGGAAAAGCGCCGTGGTCTGCCTGTGCAGCATGGCCGGGCCGTCCCTGGTCATCGGGCTTGCCGGCTTCCGATTCGATTTACCGTGGATGCTGTCGCTGGTCGCCGCCGCCCTGGCGGCGGTGGGCTGGCTGGGCGGGCTGTTCATCACCGCCCATCCCTTCCTGGCCGAGCTTTCCGCCGTGCTGGCACGCCTGAAGGAAGGCCGTAAGGCGCCCCAGGACGAGGCGCTGGTGGTGACCTCGCAGGAGTAGCCCGCTACGCCTTGCGGAGAAGCCCCAGGGGTAGCCCGGTCAGCCGCAAGGGTGAATTTCCCACTCCGCCCGCCCCGGATAAGATCGCGAAAATTCAGCGATTTCATCGGGGTACTAACTCCGTGAGCCGTTTCATGGACTCGCGTCGAGCGGGCTGATGTGGAGACTTGCATGAACATTCACATTGATGCGCGCACTGATTCCGCCACCGACCACGCCTGCCATTGCCGCCTGTGCGGCGCAGCCCTGCGCCACACCATGGTGGATTTGGGCATGTCGCCGCTCTGCGAGAGTTTCCTGCCCGCATCCAAGCTGGATGCCATGGAGCCCTATTTCCCCTTGCGCGTGCTGGTCTGCGACCAGTGCTTCCTGGTGCAGCTGCGGGAATATGTCAGCCCCGACCACATCTTCAGCGACTACGCCTATTTCTCGTCCTATTCGACCAGCTGGGTGGCCCATGCCAAGGCCTATTGCGAGGCGGTGACCAGGCGGTTCGGGCTGGGCGCCGGCAGTCTGGTGGTGGAACTGGCCAGCAACGACGGCTATCTGCTGCAGCATTTCGGGCCGCTGGGGGTGCCGGTGCTGGGCATCGAGCCCGCCGCCAACGTCGCCAAGGTCGCCATCGACAAGGGCATTCCCACCCGCGTCGACTTTTTCGGCACCCGGCTGGCCGACGAACTGGTCGGGCGCGGCGTGCAGGCCGACCTGATCGTCGGCAACAACGTGCTGGCCCAGGTGCCCGACCTCAACGACTTCGTGGCGGGCATCGGCCGGCTGCTGAAACCCGAAGGCGTGGTGACGCTGGAATTCCCCCATCTGGAACGGCTGATCGCCGAAAACCAGTTCGACACCATCTACCACGAGCATTTTTCCTATTTCTCGCTGGTGGTGATCGAAGTGCTGGCGGCCCGCCACGGCCTCAAGATCATTGATGTCGAGGAACTGCCCACCCATGGCGGCTCGCTGCGGGTGTATCTGGCCCATGGGGCGTCGTGGCGGCCGGTGGCGCCGTCGGTTCCGGCCCTGCTGGAGCGCGAGCGCCGGCTGGGGTTCCAGCGCATCGAAACCTATTCGACCTTTGCCGAACAGGTGCGCCGGACCAAGCGCAAGCTGCTGTCGTTCCTGATCGAGGCCCGCGACGCCGGCAAGTCCATCTGCGGCTATGGCGCGCCCGGCAAGGGCAACACCCTGCTGAACTATTGTGGCATCGGCCCCGATTTCCTGGACTTCACCGTCGATCGCAATCCCCACAAGCACGGCATGTTCACCCCGGGCATGCACATCCCCATCAAGGCGCCCGAGGCCATCGACGCCGCCAAGCCCGATTACATCCTGATCCTGCCGTGGAACCTGAAGGCCGAGATCGTCCAGCAGATGCGCCATGTCGGCCAGTGGGGCGGCAAGTTCATCGTGCCCATCCCGGAAGTCAGCGTGATCGACCCGAAGGAGGCTTGCAAATGAAAGTCGTCCTGTTCTGCGGCGGGCTGGGCACGCGCATTCGCGAATATTCGGAAAGCATCTGCAAGCCCATGATCCCGGTGGGCAACCAGCCCATCCTGTGCCACGTCATGGATTATTACAGCCATTACGGACATACCGATTTCGTGCTGTGCCTGGGCTACAAGGCCAACATGGTCAAGGATTTCTTCCTGAACTACCGCCCCGAGGTCTATTCCGACTGCGTGGTGTCGGGGCTGGGGCATTCGGTGGAAATCCTCAACAAGCCGCACAGCGACTGGCGGGTGACGCTGATCGACACCGGCATCTGGCGCAATATCGGCGAGCGGCTGTGGGCGGTGCGCGATCAGGTGCAGGGCGAGGACATGTTCCTGGCCAATTACAGCGACGGCCTGACCGACGTGAACCTGGACCACATGGTGGAAACCTTCAGGGCCAGCGGCAAGCTGGCCTGTTTCCTGGCGGTGCGGCCGCAGCTGTCGTACCACCTGGCCGATATCGGGCCGCAAGGGTCGGTGCGCGGATTCCACACCTTCGACCGCTCTGATCT
>DATGXU010000479.1:0-6653 GCA_035298685.1 Magnetospirillum sp.
GGTGCAGGTCAAGGCCTCCAGCCTGGACGGCCGCGACCGCCGCCGCAAGATGTCGCCGCTGGACCTGCGCAACTGGCTGATCCACCCGCTGCGCCGCCAGGGCGAACGGCGCGAGAATTAGCCGCCGGCCATGGAATCGCTGATCTCGGTCATCGTGCCGGCGGGACGCTCGGCCATCGAGCTGTCGCTGTTCGTGCTGCTGGGTTGAGCCCTTAGCGCAGCGCCGCCGCCTCGTCCGCGCTCAGCAATCGCCATTGCCCTTGCGGCAGGTCACCCAGCGTCAGCCCGCCGATGCCGGCGCGGTGCAGGGTTTCCACGTGGTTTCCGGTGGCCGCGAACATGCGCTTGACCTGATGGTAACGTCCCTCGGTGATGGTCAGCCGGGCGGATTGCGGGCCGGTCGGCTCCAACACCGCTGGCAACAGCGGCGTAGTCTCCGAACGCAGGATCAGGGTGCCGCTGGCGAACAGCTCGGCTTCGGTCCCGTCCAGCGGGCGGGCCAGGGTGACGTCGTAGGTCTTGGGGACGTGATGCTTGGGCGAGGTCAGCCGGTGCAACAGCGGCCCGTCATCGGTCAGCAGCAGCAGGCCGGTGGTGTCGCGGTCCAGCCGCCCTACCGGCGCCACGATGGGATTGCGGCGCATGAAGCGCGGCGGCAGCAATTCATAGACGATGCGGCCGGGATCGGCGGTCGAACAGGTATAGCCCTGGGGCTTGTTCAGCATCAGCACCAGACCGGGCGGCGGGTCCAGCGGCTCGCCGTCCAGGCGGATGTCGTCGTGGGCGACGCGATCGGATTCGGCAAGCGGCGTGCCGTCGGCCAGGGTCACCCGGCCGTCGCGGATCATGGTGCGCACGTCCTTTTGACTGCCATAGCCCAGATTGGCGACAAGTCGGGTCAGTCTCATTTCACGTGGTCGTGGCGGTTGCTGGACAAATAGACCTTGAAGCCCTCGGCGACGCGCAGCAGCTCGACGTCGCGGAACCGCTTGCGCAGCTCGGCCTCGTAGGGCAGGTGCTGGTTGGCCACCAGCAGGAACTTGCCGCGCCGGCGGATCGCCTTCCAGGCGGCGGCGATGAAGGCGCGGCCGATGGCGGGGTCGGCCTTGGCGCCCTCGTGGAACGGCGGGTTGCTGACGATCCAGTCGTAGGGCTGAACCTCGGGCAGACCGGCGGCCACGTCCTGCCAGTGAAACGAACGGATGGCGGCGTGTTCGACGGGACCCAGATTGGTGCGGGCATCGTCCAGCGCCAGCGCCTCGGCCTCGTAGCTGTCCAGTTCGGTGACGGCGGCAAAACGGTGCAGCAGGCGCGAGCCCAGATAGCCCCACCCTGCCCCCAGATCGGCGACGCGCCCCGCCACCGTGTCGGGGAAACATTCGGCCAGGATGCGCGAACCGGTGTCCACATGATCGGGACTGAAGCAGCCGGCACGCGCCACCAGACCGGTGTCCGCCACCGGCTGCGGCCGGGCGGCCTCCAGCCACTCGGCCAGCACCGCGGGCATGTCGTCCCCCTGGCGGCGGAACCAGAACGTCCGCGCCTGATGCTTCGACAGGTGGCCGTCCAGCCCCACCGCCTTGTCCACCTCGCGCTCGAAGCTGGCGGCGCCGATGGCGTTGGCGCCGCAGCACACCAACAGCCCCCCCGGTTCGAGCAGCGACCACGCGCGGGCGAAGTTGGCGCGGTTTTCCGCCTTGTGCTTGGTCAGCAGGCACAGGCCCAGCGGGAAGCGCCCGTCAAGCCGTGGCACCGCGTGGTAGCCGGCGGATTTCAGCGCGTCGAATGCCGGCTTGAAGCTTTGCTCGCAGGTCAGGATCGCGCGCCAATCGGGTCCGAAGGCATCGGACGGTTCGGCCCGCAACAGGAAGGCGCGGGACGGAAAGGCCAGAAGATCCCGGTCGAATGGCAGGATCAGGGCGTGAGGGGTCATGTCATGCATGCGGTCTGGATATCACGCCCGTGCACAGGCGTCGATTGACTTGCGGCCCATTGCGGCGCAAAGGTGCGCGCTGTCTGGAAGGAGGCCCGCAATGGCCAAGAACGATTCAATGGATGTCGAGGACAAGGTTCGCCTGCTGCGGGCGCTGGCCTTCCATATCCACCGCAAACGCCCGCTTGACGAAGTGTTGCTGGAACTGGTCGAGCAGGAACTGCGCGGCAACCGCCGCCGCATCTACCGCCCCGCCGCCGAGCGGCTGGCCGATGGCGACCCCCTGGCCGCCCTGCTGTCCCTGGACATGGTGGGCGAGGAAGCCGCCTGCGTGCTGGGACCGGTGATCGACGGCGGCGACCATCGCCTGTTGTCCAACGTGTTCAACCGGCTGGCGGATCGGGCGGAAAAGCCGGAATACTAGGTTCGTCGCGGAATTTTTGGGAACTTGCCTTCAACGTCATCGCCGGGCTCGACCCGGCGATCCACGTGTTTACGCAAAAAGGTCATCGGAAACAATGGATTGGGCGCCCGCACGTGGATGCCCGCGTCAAGCGCGGGCATGACGGCTTCCGGGATGGTAAGGGGTGCGCCACCCCGCTAATCCGCGATGAACCGAATACTAAGCGGGCAGGGTCAGTTGGAAAATGCTGCCCTTGCCGGGCTCGGATTCCACCCAGACGCGCCCGCCATGCGCTTCCATCACCCGCTTGACCACCGCCAGCCCGATGCCGGTGCCGGGATAGGCGCTGCCGCCGTGCAAGCGCCGGAACATGCCGAACACATGGTCCGCATATTCCGCTTCGATGCCGATGCCGTTGTCGGCCACGCTGATTTGCCACCCGTCGTCCTGGCGCCGCGCGTTCAGTTCGACCACCGGCCGTTGGCCAGGCGGCTGGAATTTCAACGCGTTGCCCACCAGATTGGCCACCACCTGCCGCAACTGCACCGCATCGCCCCGCACGCATGGCAATTCGCCGACCTTGATGTGCGCGGACGCCTGCTCGATGGCGCCCGCGAGATCGGTCAGGGCAGATTCGACCACATCGTTCAGGTCCACCGTTTCGAACCGCAAGGCATTGGTGCCCACCCGCGAATAGCGGAGCAACCCCTGGATCAGCTGGCGCATGCGCTGGGCGCCGTTGGAAAGATAGCCCAGGTATTCCTGCCCTTCGTCGCCTAGAACATCGCCATAACGGCGTTCCAGCAATTGCGCGAAACTGCAGATGGTTCGGCAGGGTTCCTGCAGGTCGTGGGCGGCCACGTAGGCGAAGCGTTCCAGTTCCAGGTTCGAGCGATGCAATTCCTCGGCGGTGCGCCGCAGCAGCACCTCTTCGTGCTTACGGTCCGAAATGTCGTGGGCGATCAGGATCAGGCACTTGACGTTGTCCAGCTCGGTCACCTCCACCGCCACCAGCGCGGTGAAAATGCTGCCATCCTTGCGGCGGAAGCGGGTTTCGAAATTGGTCAGGCGGCCTTCGGCCTGCAGCGCCGCCAGCAGGGCCTGGCGTTCCTCGGCGTCCACCCAGATGCCCAGCTCTACCGAGGTGCGGCCCAGCGCCTCTTCCCGGGTGAAGCCGGTGGTGGTGAAATAGGCGTCGTTGACGTCGATATATCGCCCGGTCGACCATTCGGTGATGGTGACGGGATCGGGGCAGGCCTTGAACACGGTGGCGAACTTGCGCTCGAGCCGGCGCAAATCGGTGATGTCCATCACCATGCCGACAAGGCCGATGACATTGCCGTAGCCATCGTCAAGGCAGGCCTTGTGGAACAGCGAGCGCCGGATCTGCCCGCCCCTGCTAAGGGCGTCCCATTCGTACCGCTGGATACCGCCAACCCCGGACTCCAGCAATTGCTGGTCCATCTCGCGGTACTTCGCCGCCATGTCCGGGCAATTCAGTTCCTCGACGCTCTTGCCGACGATCTGGTTGACCGGAAGCCCGAGCAACTCGGAAAAAGCCAGATTGCAGCCGCGATAGACGCCGTGCAGGTCTTTCCAGAACACCGGAACCGGGATCAGATCGAGCACGTGGGCCGAGATGAAGTGTTCGTCCTCGGGCTCAAGGAACACCGCCCAGCCGCCCTCGACCGGCTCGCAGACCAGCGTTCCCATGTCCAGGTCGGCGGTGCCGCCCGGGGTGAAACCGGCCACCTGATCGCACAAGCCGGCGCCCGCCACGGACAAAGCGGGCAACGCCCGGCGGGCGCGGCTGTTCGCCCATAGAACCACGCCGTCGCCATCCACCAGCCACGCCGAGCGGCCGGACCGTTCCAGCAAACGCTGATGGACGCTTAAGCATTGGGGCTGAGGAATGGCGGGCGAATTCATGTGTCAGCGCGGACTCGATTGGGCGATCAGGTTGGCGTACCAGAAGAATGAATCCTTCGGCGTCCGCTTCTGGGTTTCGAAATCCACGTGGACGATGCCGAAGCGGTTGCCGTAGCCCGAGCCCCACTCGAAATTATCCAGCAGCGACCAGATGAAATAGCCGCGCACGTCCACCTTGTCGCGGATGGCCTGTTCCATGGCCGCCGCGTAGAGCTTGAGATAGGCGATGCGGTAGGGATCGGCCACGCGGCCGTCGGCCCCCACGCTTTCCTCGGCGGCGCCCCGGCCCATGCCGTTTTCCGTCACGTAGACCGGCAGCCTGTAACGGGCGGCGCACCGCTTCAGCTCGGCGGTGAAGGCTTCGGGATAGATGGGCCAGCCGATCTCGGGGTGCGGCACCGGATTGGGGTTGTCGCCCCAGGCGATGCCGATCTGGTTGGTGTCGTCGGCCCGCGTCCAGATGGGGCCGTAATGGTTCATGCCGAACCAATCCACCGGACGGCAGATGCGCGCCATGTCGCCGGCCTTCACGTAGGGTTCGAAGTCGCCGGCCACCACCGCCGGATAATGCCCCAGGATCTGCGGGTCGGCGTAAACCAGGTTCCAATGGGCGTCGAGGATCTGGGCCGCCCGCTGGTTGGCGGGAGTGTCGGATTCGGGATGGACCGGCTGCACGTTGTAGATGGCGCCGATCTGCGCATCTTTGACCCAATCGCGCAGCACGTCCACCGCCGCGCCATGGGCCAGGTTCAGGTGATGCGCGGCGCGGAAATAGGCGTCGCGGTCCTGCACCGCCGGCGCGCACCACGTCATGGCATAGCCGAACAGCGTGGCGACGTTGGGTTCGTTGAAGGTGGCGAAGTGCTTGACGCGATCCCCGAAGCGACGGGCGATCAGGGTGGCGTAATCGGCGAACCAGCCGGCCACGTCGCGATTGGTCCAGCCGCCCAGTTCGGAAAGCTTTTGCGGCAGGTCCCAATGATACAGGCACAGCCACGGCTGCATCTTGGCTTCCAGCACCGCGTCGAGCATGCGGTCATAGAAATCCAGGCCCTTGTCGTTGACGGCGCCACGCCCGCGCGGCAACACGCGCGGCCACGACACCGAAAAACGATAGGCGCCGACGCCCAGCTTCTTCAGCAGGGCGATGTCTTCGGGCCAGCGGTGATAGTGGTCGCATGCCACCTCGCCGGTGTCGCCGTTGTTGGTACGTCCGGGCAGGCGGGAATGGATGTCCCAGATGCTGGGGCCACGGCCGTCCTCGGACGCCGCACCTTCGATCTGGTACGCCGAGGTCGAAGCCCCCCACAGGAATCCCGGAGGCACGTTCAATGCGCTGGAAGCCATACCCATTCCCTATTACCCCACAGTGCAAAAGTCTAGTCTAAGCGCGCAAACGGCGAAAGAATGCTTGCACGACCGCCAGCGTCTGATCTCCGTAGCGGCGCTGCAACCCATCGGCGTCAGCGGCCATGCGCGCGGCAAGTTCGGCGAACAAAGCCCGCATCAATTCGGAAAAGCCGTGCTCGGTCAGTTGCCAGCAGGCGTCGGTGGCGCCGGCCGGCACGCGGGCGAGGTTGGAATTGACCAACGCCATGAACCATTCGCGCCGCCGCTCGAAATTGGCGAAATAATGGGCCACCACCACCAGCACGTCGGCGCACAGGTCCCTGGCCTCGCCGTCGGCATGAATGGCCGTCCAATCATAGCCGCCGCCGTGGCGGTGACGGTCCAGGATGGCCTGGGCCTTGCGCTGGCACTGCTCGAACAGGGCCGGGCCGATCATCTTGTCGATGGCCAGGTGGAAACCGGGCAGCATGCGCCGGCTGAGCACGCCCTGGCCGCCGTCGTCGCCCTGGCGCGGCGGGAAAAGATGGGCGAACGGCTTGGCCAGGATGCGGTCGAAGGGATTGCGCCGCGCGCTTTCCCACTGCAGGGTTTCGCGGGCCTTGGTGCAGGAATCCCACGACCGCTGCAGCGCCGGCTGAAAGCGCACCGCCTCTTCGGCCATGAAGCGCGCCGCCAGTTCCCGGATGGCCTCGGCCGACAGCATGCCGCCGGCGCGGCGGGCCTCGACCTCCAAACGGGTGGCGAAATGGCCGATCATGGTGTTGGCGATGGCTTCGCAGGCCTGGGGGCCGGCGGGGCGCGGCGCATCCGGTTCGGTCATGCAGTTCCCTTTCATCGACGACGACTTTAGCAGATTCCCGTGCGGGTGCGCGCATTGACAGGCCCGACCCCATGCCGAACAGACCGTTAAGGATCAAACGCACGTACGCGCTGGCGGTCCAACTCTGACGCGCGCATGAAATCCACTCCATCCCATTCGGACCTTTGCCATTTTCCTGCAGCCCGCCATAGACCTCACCCGTATCAGGATGATGGATC
>DATGXU010000480.1:0-1883 GCA_035298685.1 Magnetospirillum sp.
GTCGACGAAGCCGCGTTCGGCCAGCCGCACCATCAGCCGGGCGCGGTGGCGCGGCGGCACGGTGCCGGGCGGCAGCCGCCGCCCCACCAGCGACTCGACGGCGACGCCGATCAGCCGGCCGGCACGCTGGTTGGCATACAGCACGCGGCCGTCGCGGCGGTCCAGCACCGCCAGCGGAAACGGCGCCGCCGCCAGGATACCCGACAGGCGCGCTTCCGACAGGGTCAGGCGCCGCTGTCCTTCGCGCCGCTCCGCCAGCCGGCGCATCCAGAACCAGGAAAAGCCGCCCAGCAGCAACGACAGCGCGCCGCCCAGGGTGCGCAGCTGCAGGATGGCGGCGGGCCGGGCCTTTTCCCAGCCGCCACGGGGCAGGGCGGCCAATTGCCAGCGCCCACCGGGCAGGATCACGTCCAGCAGCACCGGGTCGCGGTTCAGCACGTTGGGGTCGCCGTGAAAAACGCCGCCTTTCTCGCCCAGGCCGTCGCGGCCGCGAATGGCCAGGTCCAGATCCAGGTCGGGGTCGGTCACGCCGGCGGCATCCAGCAGGCTGTCCATCAGGATGGGAATGGCGATCAGCCCCCAGGCCGGCCCGGTGCCGGGGTCGCCCCGTCCCGAGGCGAAAATGGGCATGCGTCCGACCACGGCGGTGCCGCCCTGGACCAGGGTGGTCGGCCCGGCCAGCACCGGCTGGCGGGTTTCGAACATGCGTGCCACCGGCGGCCACTGATCGGTCAGGTCGCGCAGGTCGCGGCCGATGGCGGCGGCGTTGCCCTGGATGGGGTAGACGTAGGTGATGATGGTGCCGCGCACCAGGGTGACGTTGCGGATGTGGTGCTTCTGCCCCATGATCTCGCGGGCGATCGCCTCGAACTGGGGCTGGCTGATGTCCTGGTTGACCGCCACCACCGCCGACAATCCGCGCGTCAGCAACAGGCTGCCGTTCAGCTCGCCTTCCAGGCGGGCGCGCAGGGTGGACAGCCGGTTCAGCGTTTCCAGGCGCATGGACTGGGCGTGACGCGCCCATTCCAGCTGCTCGACCAGCGCAAGCGCGGACAAGGCCAATACGGTAACCAGCACGGCGACGGCCCAGGGCCTCGACGACGACATCCACGATCCTTCATTCGAATCCGCCACGTGGGCTGTGTCCGTGCGCGGGAACGACACCTTATACGTTCGTCGAGGTGTGGAAAAGTGCCGTGGCGTCAGTGGCCGTGGTCGTGATCGTCCAGCTCGTCCGAACCGTGATGGTGTTCGTGGGGCTTCCACGCATGCTTGCGGTCTTCGTGGGCATGGCCATGGCTTTCGTCCTCGCCATGGTCGTGCGGGTGGCGGTGTTGGTGCAGATGGTCGTGCGCATGGGTGTGGGCATGGGCGTGGCAATGCACCTGATCGCCGTGGCGATGGGGATGGCTGTGCACGTGGGTGTGCGGGTGGCTGTGATCGTGCTTGTGCTCGTGGCTGTGCATCGGCGGTTCAACCTTCCAGACGTCCGTCGCGCAGGGTGAGCGTGCGCGTCGCCAATTGCTCCACCAGATCGGGATCGTGGGAAACGATGACCATGGCCTGGGGCAGGCCGGCCAGAATGTGGATCAGCCGCTGCCGCGCCCCTCGGTCCAGGGCGTTCGAAGGTTCGTCCAACAGCAGCACCTGGGGCTCCATGGCCAGCACGGCGGCCAGGGTGACCAGCCGCTTTTCGCCGCCCGACAGGCGATGGGTGACGCGGTCGCCGAAATCGGCCAGCCCCACCCGCGCCAGCGCCTCGGCCACCCGGCGGCGGGCCTCGGCGCGGCCCAGGCCCAGGTTCAGCGGGCCAAAGGCCACGTCCCTTTTTGACGTTGGGGCCTTTCACGGGGCATTCTCTTTTGCATTCGTCGGTCTCCATC
>DATGXU010000481.1:0-3520 GCA_035298685.1 Magnetospirillum sp.
GTGTCATGTACCATCAGCTTTGGTCCCGCCGTTGATCGGCGGTGCCGCCGCCGATACACTGCCCAAGATTCGCCATGGTCGAACCCTAGCCTCTCGCCGCGCGCCCGGCCCAGTGACATCCACGATGCCGCCTGGGTCGAAGCGTCGTCAGGTTGGGACGGTCCGATCAGGTCATCGCCCCTGCCGCTTTTATCCGCCCAGGCCTGGGCGTGTCCAGAAGTCATAACGAAGGTTTGCAACCATCCATGAGCAAGATCGCCGCAGTGCTGGTCGTCCTGATGCTCGCCGTCATTGTCGGCGGCGGCATCTTCCTTGCCACTTTCGACCTGCCGCCGCCCTCGGCCAAGGTCGAAAAGGTGATTCCCGATGACAAGCTGCCGCGCTAAGCGCCGGCCGGCCATGGCCCGCCGCATGGCGGCGGGCCTGTTCGCCGCCGCCCTGGGAACCGCCTCCGCGGCGCAGGCCCAGGCGCCGCTGTCCACCTACGACCCCGAGACCATGGAACTGGCCGAACCGGCCCATTCCGGCCGCGAGGTCAGGGTCGACGTCAAGGAGCTGAAGGCGCCGTCGGCCGAGTCGGTGGGCGCGCTGGATCAGGCCCATGGCGGTTTCGCCCCCACCCTGTGGGGCGGCACTTCGGCTTTGGTGGCGCGCAAGCTGATCCCGCAACTGCCCGGCGCCCCGGCGTCGCAGGTGGTGCGCGACCTGGAACGCCGCTTGCTGCTGACCGCCGCCGCCGCGCCCGACGGTGCCGTCGAGGGCGATCGTCCGTCGCTGGTCGAACTGCGGGCCGAGCGCCTGGCCGCCATCGGTGACAGCGACGGCGTGGTGCAGCTGGCCGCCGCCGCGCCCCAATCGGTGGCCGGCCCGGTGGTCGGCCGTGCCAAGCTGGATGCGCTGCTGCTGAGCGGCAACACCCAGGCCGCCTGTGCCGACGCGCCCAAGGACAACAGCCTGCCCAAGCTGTCGGTGCTGTGCCATTTCCTGGCCGGCCGCATGCTGGAAGGCAATCTGGGGCTGGACCTGCTGCGCGAGCGCAAGGACGCCGACCACGGCTTCGCCGCTGCCGCCGAAGTGCTGTCGGGCCTGCCGCCGCTGCCCGCCGACAAGATCCGGCTGGACGAGCTGACGCCGGTGCATGTGGCGGCCTTCGCCGCCGCCAAGATGCCGCTGCCCGCCGACGCGGTAGCCAAGGCGCCGCCCGCCGTGGCCCGTGCCGTGGCGCTGTCGTTCGCCACCCCGTTCGACGTGCGGCTGGCCGCCGGCGAGCGCGCCGAAGCCGCCGGCACCCTGCCGGTCGAGGCGTTGCGCAAGCTGTATCTGGAGGCGGCGTTCGCCCCCGACGAGCTGGGCTCGCCGCTGGCGCGGGCGGAAGGGGCGGGGCCGCGTGCCCGCGCCCTGCTGTTCCGCGCCGCCACCGACCAGCCCGATCCGCTGATCCGCGCCCATTTCATCGCCAAGGCGCTGGATCTGGCCGCTGCCAAGGGCCAGACCGCCGCCGCCGCGCGGGTGTTCGCCGCCTTGTTGGCCGAAGCCAGGCCCGACCCGGCGCTGATCACCGTCGCCCCCGCTTTCGCCCGCGCCAATCTGGCCCTGGGCCGCGCCGACGCCACCCGCTGGCTGGAACTGGCCCGCACCGATCCGGCTGCCTCCGGGGCGGTGGCGCGGTTGTGGCCGTTGACGGCGGTGCTGACCGTCAGCCCCGGCCAGCCGGCCGGCACCACCGGTCTGGCCGGCTGGCGCGCCGGGCTGGAAGGCCTGCCGCCTGAGATCGCCGCCCGCCGCATGGCCGTGGTGCTGGGCAGCCTGTCGGCCCTGGGCGCCAAGGTGCCCGACGCCGCCTGGCTGGACACCCTGGCGCTGCCGCCCGGCGGCCCGCGCCCCGGGCTGTTCGCGCTGTTGCAAGGGGCGGCGCTGGATGCCCGCCTGGGCACCACCCTGCTGGCCTCGCTGGCGGCCATCGGCGATCAGCCGCTGGACAAGCTGGACCCCGTCACCCTGTCCGAAACCATCAGCGCGCTGACGGTGGTGGGCTTGGGCGACGATGCCCGCAAGCTGGCCGTCGAGGCCATGCTGGCGAACGGCATCTGACGGCATCGGGAAGCATCGCGGAGGCACGGGCACACCGTCGCCTCCGCGCCCCCGCCGGGTCCATGACGGAGCATGCCGCATGAGCCGGCACGTCGAAGCCTTTCTTGAGATGATGAGCGTCGAGCGCGGCGCCTCGCCCAACACGCTGGACGCCTATCGCCGCGATCTCGATGACCTGGGCGGCTTTCTTAGCCGTCGTGGCACCGACCCCGCCCGCGCCGGCGGCGCCGATCTGTCAGCCTATATGCGCGCTCTGGCCGATGCCGGGCTGGCGACCCGCACCCAGGCGCGGCGGCTGTCGTGCCTGCGGCAGTTCTATGGCTTCGTCTATGCCGAGGGCTGGCGCGGCGACGATCCCACTTCGCGGCTGGATTCGCCCCGCCTGGGCCGGGTGCTGCCCAAGGTGCTGAGCGAGGCCGACGTGGACGCCCTGCTGGCGGCGGTGCGCGCGGTGGCGCCGCCCACCGGGGTGATGATGACCGCGCTGCTGGAATTGCTGTACGCCACCGGCTTGCGGGTGTCCGAGCTGGTGGGGCTGCCCCATGCCGCCCTGGCCCGCGACCCCGAGGTCATGGTGGTGCGCGGCAAGGGCAACAAGGAACGCATGGTGCCGCTGTCGCCACCCGCCCGCCGGGCGGTCAGGGACTGGCTGGAATTGCGGGCCGGCCTGCTGGGCAAAAAGCCGTCCAAGTGGCTGTTCCCCGCCCAGGGCAAGGCCGGCCACCTCAGCCGTTCGGCCTTTGCCAAGCAATTGCTGAAGGTGGGCATGGCCGCCGGCATCGATCCGCGCAGCCTCAGCCCGCACGTGCTGCGCCACGCCTTCGCCACCCACCTGCTGGCCCATGGCGCCGATCTGCGGGTGGTGCAGGAACTGCTGGGCCATGCCGACATCGCCACCACCGAGATCTATACCCATGTGCTGGACGAGCCCAAGACCCGGCTGGTGCAGCAGCATCACCCCTTGGCGGCGCTGATGAAGCCGAAGGCGTGACTGTGCTATAACCGCCCCATGCCGACTCAACCCAGGACGGGACGATGATTCTCTATACGCTGCGCTGCTCGCACGACCATCATTTCGAGGAATGGTTCTCCAACTCGGCCGAGTATGACGCCAAGAAGGAAGCCGGCGAGCTGAAATGCCCGGAATGCGGCGACGTTCAGGTGACCAAGGCGATCATGGCCCCCAAGGTGGCCAAGGCAGCCGCGCCGGCACCCGCCTGTATGCCCGGTGGTTCGGGGGGCGGCTGCGGCGGCTGTGCTTTCGCCGGGCAACACTAGATCATCGCGTCTCAAATGTGAGGCCCGATGATCTTGCGCCCATGTGTGGACGGCCCCTGCGTTGCAAGGGAAATTCGACGTTCTTCGCGACCGAGCTGGGTGCAGTCATGTGTCCGGCCTGTTTGTGCGGTTCACCTGACCGCTGGCCATG
>DATGXU010000482.1:0-15977 GCA_035298685.1 Magnetospirillum sp.
CATGAGAGCTTGCTCAACCGTCGTCTTTGGCCCCGCCTCCTGCCTTGGGCATCGCCGGAAAACAGCGCCTGGGCACAGCCAGAAGGGGGATGCTTGCCCACAACCCTTGACAGCGAACATGAGAGCAGGCTGCGGAAAAACGCTCCCGATGGGACCGGTTATCCCTCTCGTCATGGCCGTGCTTGACACGGCCATCCACGCGGCTCCGCATGAATGCCTTTGGAAACAATGGGATAGGTGGCGGCGCGTGGATGCGCGGGTCAAGCCCGCGCATGACGAGAATGAGGCAGAGAGCCTCGGAACGGCGTTTTTCCGCAGCCTGTTAGATCATATCCCGCTGATCGGAACCGATCAGCGGGCGTGTTTCTCCGAAACACTGGCCTCCCGCGGCATAAGCCGCGCGGCCCCTTGGGCCTAACCAAATCCCGACGAGTTCCACTCACCGGGATTTGGCATTAGATCATCGAGCGTCACATGTGATGGGGCGCACCGCCCCTGACGGCTTATTCGCCGGCCGCCCGCTGGGCCAGCCGGAACGGGTGGGCGGGATAGACGCCCAGGATACGGACCTCGTGGCTGAAGAATTCCAGCTCTTCCAGCGCCAGCCGCAGGCTGCGCTGGGCCGGGTGGCCTTCCACGTCGGCATAGAACTGGGCGGCCACGAACTCGCCGCCGACCAGATAGCTTTCCAGCTTGGTCATGTTGACGCCGTTGGTGGCAAAGCCGCCCATGGCCTTGAACAGCGCCGCCGGCACGTTGCGCACCCGGAACACGAAGGTGGTGACGCAGGGCTGGTTGGGATTGGGCTCGATGGGATCGCGGGCCAGCACCACGAAACGGGTGGTGTTGTGCTCGGCGTCCTCGATATTGGCCTTCAGCGATTGCAGGCCATAGATTTCAGCCGCCAGTTCCGAGGCGATGGCCGCCTTGGTGACGTCGCCGGTCTTGGCCAGGTCGGCCGCAGCACCCGCGGTGTCGGCGCCGACGATCACCTTGAGGCCCAGCTGCCGGATCAGGTTGCGGCACTGCCCCAGGGCGTGGACGTGGCTTTCCACCGTGGCGATGGTTTCCAGCGACGCCCCCACCGGGGCCAGCAAGTGGTGATTGATGCGCTCGAAATGCTCGCCGATGATGTGCAGGCCCGAATACGGCAGCAGGTGATGCACGTCGGCCACGCGGCCCGCCACCGAATTGTCGATGGGGATCATTGCATAGCGGGCGCGGCCCTCGCGCACGGCGGCGAAGGCGTCCTCGAAGGTGGCGCAGGGCAGGGGCTGCATGGCCGCGAAGGCGTTGCGGCAAGCCAGGTGCGAATAGGCGCCGGGCAGGCCCTGGAAGGCGATGGCGTTCGAGGGATCGGGCTGCTTGGTGGTCATTTGGGCCTGGGAATCTAGAGGCCGGCGGCGATCAATTCGCGCGCGCGGTCAAGGTCGGCGGGAGTATCGACACCCAGCGGAACGGTGTCAACCAAGGCGGCGTCGATGCGCATGCCGTTTTCCAGGGCGCGCAGCTGCTCCAGCTTCTCGCGCCGTTCCAGCACGCCCTGGGGCAGGCCGACGAAGCTCTGCAGCGCCTCGCGGCGATAGGCGTAAAGGCCGATGTGGTGATAAAGCGGCCCCTCGCCCCACGGCGCGGTGGCGCGGGTGAAATACAGCGCGCGGCCGATGCGGGCGCCCGGCTCGAAGCCCACCACCGCCTTGACCACGTTGGGGTTGACGCGCTCTTCCTCGACGGTGATTTCCGCCACCAGGGTGGACAGGTGGACGGCCGGGTTTTCCAGCGGCTGAAAGACGGCGCGCACGATTTCCGGGTCCAGCGTCGGCAGGTCGCCCTGGACGTTGACCACGGCGCCGAAGGCGCGGTCGGGGTCGACCTTTTCCAGCGCCTCCCACACCCGGTCGGACCCGGACGGATGGTCGGGGTCGGTCAGCACGGCGGTGCCGCCATGGGCCTCGACCGCCGCGGCGATCTCGGGTTCGGCGCAGGCCACCACCACCGGCCCGATGCCCGCCTTCATGGCGCGGCGCCACACATGCACGATCATCGGCTCGCCGTGGATGTCGGCCAGCGGCTTGCCCGGCAGGCGGGTGGCGTGCAGGCGGGCGGGAATGACGACGATGGGGTTCAGGCGCGGCGTGGACATGGCGGATTTCCCATTCTGGCGCGAAACGTGGGACCAGAACCTTATATCGGCCGCCCCCGCCTGCAAATCACCTTTCGCCTGTCGCACCTTTCGCCTCTGGTCAACCGCCCGGCTTCGGGCCACACTCGGGCCGCGCAAGAATTGGTGGGGATGCCATGACCGTCTGTCCGTCCGAATTCGTCACCCTGGCCGACCGGCTGGCCGACGCGGCCCGCCCGGTGATCCGCAAGTATTTCCGCACCCCGGTGGCGGTGGACGGCAAGGCGGATTCGTCGCCGGTGACCATCGCCGACCGCGAGGTCGAGGCGGCCATGCGCGCCATCATCGCCGAAACCTATCCCCAGCACGGCATTCTGGGCGAGGAGCACGGGCGCCAGAATACCGACGCCGAATGGGTGTGGGTGCTGGACCCCATCGACGGCACCATGGCGTTCATCACCGGCAAGCCCAGCTTCGGCACCCTGATCGCCCTGTGCCACCGCGGCACCCCGGTGCTGGGCATCATCGACCAGGCCATCCTGGGCGAACGCTGGCTGGGCGGCGCCGGCCACCCCACCACCCTGAACGGCACCCCGGCCCGCGTGCGCGCCTGCGACGATCTGTCCAAGGCCTATGCCTACACCACCGGGCCGGAATTCTTCGGCCCCGACACCCTGCCCGGCTGGAACCGCATCGCCAAGCGGGTGAAGCAGCCCCGTTACGGCTGCGACTGCTATGCCTACGCCCTGCTGAGTTCCGGCCATGTGGACCTGGTGGTCGAAGCCGGCCTGAAGCCCTATGACTATTGCGCGCTGGTGCCGGTGATCGAAAATGCCGGCGGCACCGTCACCGACTGGGCGGGCGACAAGGTCACCATCGCGTCGGACGGCCGCATCTGCGCCGCCGGCGACGCCCGCCTGCACGCCCAGGCATTGGAGGTACTGGCCGGCTGAGGCTTGTTCCGCCCGCGCCCCGGCCACACACTGCGCCTGTCACCCAGCAAGGGATTTCCATGCGTCTTGCCGCTGTTTTCGCCGTTTGCCTGATGCTGGCCGCCCCGGCCCTGGCCCAGCCGCGCCACGGTATCGCCATGCACGGCGATCCCAAATACCCGGCCGGCTTCGACCACTTCGACTATGTCAATCCGGCCGCCCCCAAGGGCGGCGATCTGCGGCTGGCCGATCAGGGCACCTTCGACAACCTGAACCCCTATATCGTCAAGGGCCAGACGCCCGAGGGCGCCAGCCTGCCGTTCGAAACCCTGCTGACCGCCTCGGCCGACGAGCCGTTTTCCATGTACGGGCTGGTCGCCGAAAGCGTGGAAACCCCGCCGGATCGGTCGTGGGTCAGCTATGTGCTGCGCAAGGAAGCGCGCTGGCATGACGGCACGCCCATCACCCCCGAGGACGTGGTTTTCAGCCTCGAAACGCTGCGTACCAAGGGGGCGCCCAACTACCGGTTCTATTACGCCGGCGTGGACAAGGTCGAAAAGACCGGACCGCGCAGCGTGAAGTTCACCTTCAAGCCCGGCGATAACCGCGAGCTGCCGCTGATCATCGGCGAAATGCCCATCCTGCCCCGGCATTACTGGCAGGGCCGCACCTTCGAGAACACCACGCTGGAACCGCCCTTGGGCAGCGGCCCCTATCGCGTCGGCACGTTCGAGCCCGGTCGCTTCATCGTCTACGAGCGGGTCAAGGATTACTGGGCCAAGGATCTGCCGGTGCGCAAGGGGCTCTTCAATTTCGACCGCCTGCGCTACGACTTCTATCGCGACGCCACCGTGGCGCTCGAGGCGCTGAAGGCCGGCGAATACGACCTGCGCGAGGAGAACGAGGCGAAGAAGTGGGCCACCGCCTATGACGACTGGCCGGCGCTGAGGGACGGCCGCGCCCGCAAGGTACGGCTGGAAAACAGCATTCCGGCCGGCATGCAATCCTATGCCTACAACATCCGCCGCCCGTTGTTCGCCGATGCCCGCGTGCGCCAGGCCCTGGCCTATGCCTTCGATTTCGAATGGACCAACGCCAACCTGTTCTATGGCCAGTACAAGCGGACCGAGAGCTATTTCGCCAATTCGGACCTGGCCGCCACCGGCCTGCCCGGCCCCGACGAACTGAAGGTGCTGGAGCCGTTGCGCGCCCAAGTGCCGCCCGAGGTGTTCACCACCGCCTACCACGCCCCCAAGACCGAGGCGGGCGCCGGCATCCGCCCCAATCTGCGCGTCGCCATGGGGCTGCTGGAACAGGCGGGCTGGCAGGTGGTGGACGGCAGGCTGGTCAAGGACGGCCAGCCGTTCCGCTTCGAAATCCTGCTGGCCTCGCCCAACGTGGCCTTCGAACGCGTCACCCTGCCGTTCGTGCGCAATCTCGCCCGCCTGGGCATCGAGGCGGGGGTGCGCACCGTCGACACCTCGCAATACGTCAACCGGGTGCGCGCCTTCGATTTCGACATGATCGTCGGCAGTTGGGGCGAATCGCTGTCGCCGGGCAACGAGCAATCGGAATACTGGTCGTCGGAAGCCGCCGACCAGCGCGGCAGCCGCAACCTGATCGGCATCAAGAACCCGGCGGTGGACCGCCTGATCGAGCTGATCGTCGCCGCCCCCGACCGCGAAAGCCTGGTGGCGCGCACCCGCGCGCTCGACCGGGTGCTGCTGTGGAACCACTACGTCATCCCGCAATGGCACATGGGCGCCAGCCGGCTGGCCTATTGGGACAAGTTCGGCATGCCGCCCACCGTGCCCATGCGCGGCTATCAGATTTTCGCGTGGTGGAGCAAATCCGCCGAAGCGCGGGGGAAATAGGGCCATGTTCGCCTATGTCATCCGTCGTCTGGCGCTGATCCCGCTGACCCTGTTCGGCATCATGCTGGTCAATTTCGTGGTGGTGCAGTTGGCCCCCGGCGGTCCGGTGGAACAGATGATCGCCCGCATCGAAGGCAGCGCCGGCGGCGAGGCCCAGCGCATTTCCGGCGGCGGCGGCGATCTGCAGGCCACCCGCGCGCCGCGTGGGCGCGAGGGCACCACCGGCGCCTATCGCGGCGCCCAGGGCCTGGACCCCGCCTTCATCGCCGAGATCGAAAAGCAGTTCGGCTTCGACAAGCCGGCGCACGAACGCTTCGTCCAGATGCTGGGCAACTACATCCGCTTCGATTTCGGCAAAAGCTTCTACCGCGACATTTCGGTGGTCGATCTGGTGCTGGAAAAGATGCCGGTGTCCATCTCGCTGGGCTTATGGACCACGCTGATCATGTACCTGGTGTCGATCCCGCTGGGCATCGCCAAGGCCCGGCGCGACGGCTCGCCCTTCGACGTGGCGTCGTCGTGGGCGGTGATCATCGGCACCGCCGTGCCCAGCTTCCTGTTCGCCATCCTGCTGGTCATCGTCTTCGCCGGCGGCCGCTATCTGGCGTGGTTCCCGTTGCGCGGGCTGACCAGCCCCGATTGGGATCAGATGAGCAGCATCGGCAAGGTGCTGGATTATTTCTGGCATTTGGCGCTGCCGGTCACCGCCCTGGTGATCAGCAGCTTCGCCGGCCTGACCATGCTGACCAAGAACTCGTTCCTGGAAGAGATCAACAAGCAATACGTGGTCACCGCCCGCGCCAAGGGCCTGAGCGAAGGTCGCGTGCTGTACGGCCACATCTTCCGCAACGCCATGCTGCTGGTGGTGGCGGGGTTCCCCAGCGCGCTGGTGGGCATCCTGTTCGCCGGCAGCATTCTGATCGAGATCATCTTCAGCCTGGACGGCATCGGCCTGCTGGGCTACGAGGCGGTGGTCAACCGCGACTATCCGGTGATGTTCGGCACGCTTTACATGTTCAGCCTGCTGGGGCTGGTGCTGAACCTGATCAGCGACCTGACCTATCACTTCGTCGATCCCCGCATCGACTTCGGCAAGCGCGGGGTGTAGGGCCATGACCAGCCGCTTTTCGCCCCTGACCCAGCGCCGCCTGCAGGCGTTCAAGCGCAACCGGCGCGGCTATCGCGCGCTGTGGCTGTTCCTGGCCGTCTTCGTGGTGACGCTGTTCGCCGAGCTGGTGGCCAACGACCGCCCCATCCTGGTCAGCTATCAGGGGTCGCTGTACGCGCCGGTGTTCCGCAACTACCCGGAAACCACCTTCGGCGGCGACTTCCTGACCTACACCGATTACCGCGACCCCTATATCGCCGCCAAGATCGCCGAGAACGGCTGGGCCCTGTGGCCGCCCATCCATCACGACTATCAGTCCATCAATTACGACGTCACCCGGCCGCACCCGGCGCCGCCATCGGCCGAGAACTGGCTGGGCACCGACGACCAGGGGCGCGACGTGCTGGCGCGGCTGATCTACGGCCTGCGGCTGTCCATCCTGTTCGGGCTGGCGCTGACCGTGGTCAGCACCGTCATCGGCGTGGCGGCCGGCGCGGTGCAGGGCTATTTCGGCGGCAAAATCGATCTGGTCGGCCAGCGTTTCCTGGAGATCTGGGGCGGGCTGCCGCATCTGCTGATCCTGATCATCGTCGCCTCGATGATCCGCCCCGGCTTCTGGACCCTGCTGGGGGTGTTGGTGCTGTTTTCGTGGACGTCGCTGGTGGGGGTGGTGCGCGCCGAGTTCCTGCGCGCCCGCAACTTCGACTACGTGCGCGCCGCCCAGGCGCTGGGCATGAGCGACGGCCGCGTCATGGTGCGCCACGTGCTGCCCAACGCCATGGTGGCGACGCTGACCTTCATGCCGTTCATCCTGTCGTCATCCATCGTCTCGCTGACCGCGCTGGACTTCCTGGGCCTGGGCCTGCCGCCCGGCTCGCCGTCGCTGGGCGACCTGCTGGCCCAGGGCAAATCCAATCTGCAGGCGCCCTGGCTGGGCCTGACCGGTTTCATCGTGGTGGCGGCGCTGCTGTCGCTGCTGGTGTTCGTCGGCGAGGCGGTGCGCGACGCCTTTGATCCCAGAAAGACCAACCTATGAGCCAGAGCCCCGCCCCCATCCTGACCGTCAGCGATCTTGCCGTGTCGTTCGGACGCGGCGAGTCCGAAGTGCGTGCGGTCAAGGCCGTGTCCTTCAGCCTGCGGCGCGGCGAGACGCTGGCGCTGGTGGGCGAATCGGGCTCGGGCAAGTCGGTCACCGCCCTGTCGGTGCTGCAATTGCTGCCCTATCCGCGCGCCTGGCACCCCAAGGGCAGCATCCGCCTGGGCGACCAGGAACTGGTGGGCGCCCCCGAACGCACCCTGCGCGCCGTTCGCGGCAACCGCGTCGCCATGGTGTTCCAGGAACCCATGACCTCGCTGAACCCCTTGCATTCCATCGAGAAGCAGGTGGGCGAGGTGCTGGAGATCCATAAGGGCCTGCGCGGCCCGGCCATCCGCGCCCGCGTGCTGGAATTGCTGCGGCTGGTCGGCATTCCCGAACCGGAAAAGCGCCTGGACGCCCTGCCGCACGAATTGTCGGGCGGCCAGCGCCAGCGGGTGATGATCGCCATGGCGCTGGCCAACGAGCCCGACATCCTGATCGCCGACGAGCCGACCACCGCGCTGGATGTCACCATCCAGGCGCAGATCCTGAAGCTGCTGAAGGATCTGCAGGCGCGGCTGGGCATGGCGCTGCTGTTCATCACCCACGACCTTGGCATCGTCCGCAAGATGGCCGACCATGTGTGCGTGATGAATGGCGGCGAGGTGGTCGAGGCCGGGCCGGTGGCCGACATCTTCAACCAGCCCAAACATCCCTATACCAAACGCCTGCTGGCGGCCGAGCCCAAGGGCAAGCCCAACGCCGCCGCCACCGACGCCCCGGTGGTGATGGAAGCCCGCGACGTCCGCGTGTGGTTCCCCATCAAAAGCGGTCTGTTGCGCCGCACGGTGGCCCACATCAAGGCGGTGGACGGCATCTCGCTGGCCATCCGCCAGGGCCACACCGTCGGCGTGGTGGGCGAATCCGGCTCGGGCAAGACCACGCTGGGGCTGGCGCTGCTGCGGCTGATCGGCAGCCAGGGCGGCATCGTGTTCCAGGGCGACGACATCGCCGGCCTATCCCCCCGCGCCTTGCGCCCCCAGCGGCGGCAGATGCAGATGGTGTTCCAGGACCCCTATGGCTCGCTGAGTCCGCGTCTGTCGGTGGGCCAGATCGTCGGCGAGGGGCTGGAAGTTCACGGCCTGGGCACCGATGCCGCCGAACGCCGCGCCATGATCTCGCAGGCGCTGGTCGAGGTGGGCCTGGACCCGGCGACGCAAGACCGTTATCCGCACGAATTCTCGGGCGGACAGCGCCAGCGCATCGCCATCGCCCGCGCCCTGGTGCTGAAGCCCCGCTTCATCGTGCTGGACGAACCCACCAGCGCGCTGGACGTTTCCGTGCAGGCCCAGATCGTCGATCTGCTGCGCGACATCCAGGCCCGCCACGGCATCGCCTATCTGTTCATCAGCCACGATCTGCGGGTGGTGCGCGCCCTGGCCGACGATCTGATCGTGATGAAGGACGGCAAGGTGGTGGAAATGGGCAGCGCCGCCCAGGTGTTCCACGCCCCGCAAACCCCCTACACCCGCGCGCTGATGGCGGCGGCGTTCAATCTGGAAACCATATGAGCGAGGTTTGGACCGGCGGCTGCCAATGCGGCGCCATCCGCTACGAGGCCCGTGTGCGCCCCACGGCGCCCGCCTATTGCCACTGCCGCATGTGCCAGCGGGTCAGCGGCGCCCCGGTCATGGCCTTTGCCGACGTTCCCGTGGACCAGTTCGCCTATGTGCGGGGCGAACCCGCCATCTACCGGTCCAGCCCCATCGCCGAGCGGCGCTTCTGCCCCCAGTGCGGCACGTCGCTGGAATACCGTCTGGCCGATGCCGCCCAAGTGGTGGAAGTCGCCATCGCCAGCCTGGACCGGGCCGCCGAACTGGCGCCCCAGGCCCATATGTGGACGGAAAGCCGGCTGCCGTGGTTCGAGACCACCGACACCGCCCCCCGTCACCGCCGCGAACCCGGCGTCAGCGAATAAAACTCAGCACCAGCGGGCAGTAAGGAAGGCTTCCATGTGGAACGTCGCCTGCTCCGGCACATAGGCGTAATCCCGCCCCAGCGGGCAGGCGTGGCGCGACAGGCAGCCGATGCGGCGGCACTCCCCTTCTGCGGCCAAATGGCCTTTGCAGCGCGGCACGTCATAGGGAACGGCGGCGCCAACCGGACAGCCGGCAATGCATGGCTTGTCGGCGCATGTTTCGCAAGGATTGGCCGCTTCCGCCCGAGGGGGCAGCGGCACGGGTACTGCGAATTCCAACGCCCCGCGATAGGAATGCCACAGCCCGTATTGGGGATGCACCAACACCCCCATGGGCGACGGAAACACCGGCTCGGCCGCCATGGCCCAACGCTGGAACGGCAGGAAGGGCGGGCCGTCCTGCGGCAACAGCGGCCGGGCGCCGAAGCGTTCAGCCAGCGCGCCGACGACGCGGCGCGACCAATTGTCCAGCGGATCGGGCTCGTCGCGCCGGGCCGCCTGGAAGAACGGCCAGAAGGCGGAACCGGCGGTGCCGATCAGGACGATGTTGCCCACGCCGCCACGGGCAAGCAGCCCGTATTCGGCGGCAGCGGCGGCGATGGACTGGTAAAGCTGGGCGGCGGCGCCCGAAGCAACCGTTTCGGCGCCGCCCGGTTCCACGATCAGTCCGCCTTGATCAGCGTGCCGACGCCGTGGGGCGTGAACAGCTCCAGCAGCACGGCGTGGGGAACGCGGCCGTCCAGGATGACGGCGGCATCCACGCCCTGCTCGACCGCATCCAGGCAGGTTTCCACCTTGGGGATCATGCCACCCGAGATGGTGCCGTCGGCGATATAGCCCTTGGCCTGCTGCGCGGTCATTTCCGGGATCAGGTTGCCGGCCTTGTCCAGCACGCCGGCCACGTCGGTCAGCATCAGCAGACGACGGGCGCCGGTGGCGGCGGCGACGGCGCCGGCGGCGGTGTCGGCGTTGATGTTGAAGGTCTCACCGGCGCCGCCCATGCCCACGGGGGCGATCACCGGGATGATGTCGGATTCGCGAAAGAAATCCAGGATGTGCGGGGTGATCTCGGCCGGCTCGCCGACGAAGCCCAGGTCCAGGATCTTCTCGATGTTGGAATCCGGGTCCTTCTTGGTGCGGCGCAGCTTGCGGGCGCGGATCAGATGGCCGTCCTTGCCCGACAGGCCCACGGCGAAACCGCCGGCCTCGTTGATGGCCGACACGATCTGCTTGTTGATCTTGCCCGACAGGATCATTTCCACCACCTCGACGGTGGCTTCGTCGGTGAAGCGCAGGCCGTCGACGCGCGGGGTGTTGATGTCCAGGCGCTTCAGCATCTGGTCGATCTGCGGGCCGCCGCCATGCACCACCACCGGGTTGATGCCCACCTGCTTCAGCAGCACGATGTCGCGGGCGAACAGCCGGAACAGATCGTCGGATTCCATGGCATGGCCGCCGAACTTGATGACCAGCGTCTCGTCCGAGAACTGGCGCATGAACGGCAGCGCCTCGGACAGGGTCTTGGCGCGGTCGAGCCAGGACGAACGGTCTTGCAGGATGTCGGGCGTGTCGCTCATGGAGATCACTCCGGGTTGGCCAATTGCAGGATTTCGGCGCGCAGCTCGGGGATGCCGAGGCCCTTTTCCGAGCTGGTCAGGATCAGCGTCGGGTGCGCCGCCACGTGGCTGACGATTTCGTCGCGGGTGCGTTGCTGCACCGCGTCAAGCTCCGACGCCTTCAGCTTGTCGATCTTGGTCAGCACCACCTGATACACAACGGCGGACTGGTCCAGCATCTTCATCATTTCCCGGTCGCTGTCCTTGAGGCCGTGGCGGGCATCCACCAGCATCATGCAGCGCCGCAGGGTGGGACGGCCGCGCAGGTAGCCGTTCACCAGCCGCTTCCAGGCGTCCACCTTGTCCTTGGGCGCCTGGGCGAAGCCATAGCCGGGCATGTCCACCAGGATCATGCGGCCGGCGATGTCGAAGAAATTGAGTTCCTGGGTACGGCCGGGCGTGTTCGAGGTGCGCGCCACCGTCGAGCGCCCGCACAGCGCGTTGATCAGCGACGACTTGCCCACGTTCGAGCGGCCGGCAAAGGCGATCTCGGGCAGGGCGAAGGGCGGCAGCCCGTCGAGCGCGGCCACGCCGCGCAGGAAGGTGACGTCGCGGGCGAACAGCAGGCGGCCGGCTTCGATCAGCGCGGCCGCCTCGTTCTCTTCGGGCAGGGTACCGGTCAGGACTTGGCTCCCGCCTTACGCATGATGATCCATTGCTGCAGGATCGACAGGGTGTTGGACCACGCCCAGTAGATCACCAGACCGGCAGCGAAATTGGCCAGCAGGAAGGTGAACACGATCGGCAGGAAGCCCATCATCTTGGCCTGGACCGGATCGGTGGGCTGGGGGTTCAGCTTTTGCTGCGCCCACATGGTGACACCCATGATCAGCGGCCACACGCCCAGGTGCATGAACGACGGCAGGGCGTTGACGGCATCCCACGGGATCAGGCCGAACAGGTTGAAGATGGTGGTCGGATCGGGCGCCGACAGATCGTGGATCCAGCCGTAGAACGGCGCGTGACGCATCTCGATGGCGACGAACAGCACCTTGTAGAGGGCGAAGAACACCGGAATCTGGATCAGCATGGGCAGGCAGCCCGACACCGGGTTGACCTTCTCGCGCTTGTACAGCGCCATCATTTCCTGCTGCAGGCGCACCTTGTCGTCGCCGAAGCGGTCCTGCAGCTTCTTCACCTCGGGCTGCACCGTCTTCATCTTCGACATGGACACATAGGACTTGTTGGCCAGCGGGAACATGGCCGCCTTGATCAGCACGGTCAGCGCCAGGATGGCGAGGCCCATGTTGCCGAGCGCCGAATGCATCATCTGCAACAGATAGAAGAACGGCTTGGTCAGGAAGTAGAACCAGCCGAAATCGATGGCGAGGTCGAAGTTCTTGATGCCGAACTTGTCGGCATAGGCGTCCAGCAGCTTGACCTGCTTGGCGCCGGCGAACATGTGGAAGCCGACATCCGCCGAGGCGCTGGGCGCCACGGTGACGGCGCCGCCGGTGAAGTCCACCTGATAGAGGTCGCCGCTGTCGCGGGTCTGATAGACGAAGCGGCCGGTGACCTCGGCCTTCTGGTCGGGCACCAGGGCGGTCAGCCAGTACTTGTCGGTGATGCCGGCCCAGCCGCCCACGGACTTCTCGCGGATGGTACCTTCCTTCTTGAGGTCGGAATACTTGGTTTCCTTGAGCGTGCCGTCGAACACGCCCAGCGGACCCTCGTGCAGGATGTACATGCCGGCGGTGGCCGGGGTGCCGGCGCGGGCGATCAGGCCATAGGGATGCAGGGTGACCGGCTTGGTGCCGTAATTCTCGACCCGCTGGTCGACGGCGAACATGTAGTTCTCGTCAACCGTATAGGTGCGCACGAAGCGCAGGCCGTCGCCGTTGTCCCACGACAGAACCACCTTGCCGCCGGGCGCCAGTTCCGAGGTGCCGGGAGCCGGCGTCCACACGGTGTCGGCGCCGGGAACCTTGGCGGCGCCGTCGGCGGGCACCCAGCCGAATTCGGCGTAATAGGGATGCTGGCTGCCGACCGGCGACAGCAGCACGATTTCCGGGCTGTTGGGATCGGTGGTTTCGCGATGCTCGACCAGGGTCAGGTCGTCCAGGCGGGCGCCGGTGACGGCGATCGAGCCGTGCAGCTTGGGGGTGCGCACCGGGATGCGGCGGCTGGCCTCGAGCGCGGTCGAGCGCGACTCGGCGGCGGTCGGCACCTTGGCCGGAGTGGCGGGAGCCACCGCCGCACCGTTCTGCGGCACCGGCGGCGCCGAGGAACCGACGGCCGGCACGTCGGTGGCCGGGGCCGGGGCCGGCGGCGGTGCCTTGGGATACAGCCACTGGAACCCGAACAGGATCAGGACCGAGAGGACGGCGGCGATAATCAGGTTGCGCTGTTCGTTCATGACATCCTAATCCGGGTGCCGGGTCGGCGGGGTGGCGCCGTCGGCCGTGATCTTCGCATTCACCTCGGGGACCGGGTCATAGCCCCCGTCATTCCAGGGATGGCAGCGGCACACCCTGTGCGCCGCCAGCCACGAGCCCCGAAGCGCGCCATGCCTGGCCACCGCCTCCAACGCATAGGCCGAGCAGCTCGGCGTAAAGCGGCAGGCAGGCGGCAACACTGGCGAAATCAGCAATTGGTAGGCGCGGATCAGCCCGCGCAAGACCATGCCCGCCACGCTCATGGCGCCTTACTTTCCTCGGCGGGACGATCGGCATCCGACCGCAAGCCGCCGACACGTTTTAACGCGGTTCGCAAATCCTGCAAGAGAAGAGAATATGGACGATCCACCGTTTCCTGGCGGCCGATCACCACATAATCCAGGCCCGGCCGGGCCAGCAGGGGAAAAATCTCGTCCACCGCCGCCCGCAGGCGCCGCCGGGCGCGATTGCGCGCCACCGCGTTACCCACCTTTTTCGAGGTGGTAAATCCCACGCGCACGACGATGCCGCCTTGCGAACACGGAAAGCCGGCGCTGGAGGCGCCGGCTTCCGGTGAGGGGCTGCCGGACCCCGCTGAGGGGACCGGCGCCGCCTGAAGAACAAGCCCCGGGGTCGCCCATTTCTTGCGCTGGCCGGCGACGCGGAGAAAATCCGCGCGCTTCTTCAGCCGCGCCAGAAGAACGGACATCCCCGATACGTCGGGGCTTAGGCCGAGAGGCGCTTGCGGCCCTTGGACCGGCGGGCGGCGATGACCTTGCGGCCGCCGACGGTGGCCATGCGCGCACGGAAGCCATGACGGCGGGCGCGGACGAGCTTGGAGGGCTGGTAAGTGCGCTTCACGACGAGGTACTCCAGATAAAAATGCAGTCGGGCCCGCATTCGCAGGCCGAAAACGGGAGCGGTGCTTATAAGCCGACTCGGCGGGCAGAGTCAAACCCCCCGTGCATCTTCGTCACCTGGGAACAGCCCGAGGGTGGCAGAGCCCTCAGGTTGCGGTATGGTAAAGGCAGGATTGACGGAGTAAGCGATGCCCTGGGACCCCACCTTGTATTCCGCCTTTGCCCAGCCGCGCCTGCGCCCGGCGCTGGACCTGCTGGCCCGCATCGACGCCGAGCACCCCCACACCGTGGTGGATCTGGGCTGCGGCACCGGCAACGTCACCCGCATCCTGGCGGAACGCTGGCACGACGCCACCATCGCCGGCGTGGATTCGTCGCCGGAAATGCTGGCCGCCGCCGCTGCCCAGCCCAGCCGCATCCGCTGGTCCCAGGCCGACATCGCCCGCTGGAAGGCGGAACGGCCGGCCGACGTGGTGTTTTCCAACGCCGCCCTGCAATGGCTGGACGGCCACGACACCCTGCTGCCCTATCTGGTGACGCAACTGGCGCCGCGCGGCACCCTGGCCATCCAGATGCCGCACAACCACTACGCCGCCAGCCACGCGGTGATGGCCGACACCGTCGAAGCCGGACCGTGGGCCGCCCGCCTGCGCCCGCTGACCCGGCGCTTCCCGGTCCATGACGCCGATTTCTATTTCGATGTGCTGGCGCCGCTGGTGGACAGCCTGGATATCTGGGAAACCGAATATCTGCACGTGCTAAGCGGCGACAACCCGGTGGTGCAATGGACCATGGGCACCGCCCTGCGGCCGCTGCTGGACGCCCTGACGGAACCCGAGCGCAGCGAGTTCCTGGCCGAATACAGCCGCCGCATCGCCGAAAGCTATCCGCCGCACGCCAACGGCAAGACCCTGTTCCCGTTCCGCAGGCTGTTCATCGTGGCGAAGGCGCGGGGCTAGCGGCCCCGCGCAATTTCACACACATCAATCCAGCTGCAGCACCAACGCCTTGAGATAGGCGCTTTCCGGCAGCTGCGGATGCAGCGGGTGGTCGGGGGCGGCGCCGGCGGCGCGCAGGATGCGGCCCGAGCGGCCGGCCTGGGCGATGCCGTGGGCAATCTCCTCGGCGAACGTCTCGACCGGCATGTGATGCGAGCACGACGCCGCCAGCATGAAGCCGCCGGCCTCGACCAGCGGCGCCGCCAGCCGCGCCATCTTGCGATAGCCCTTGGCGCCGGCGTTCAGATCCTTCTTGGATTTGACGAAGGCCGGGGGATCGACCACCACCACGCCGAAGCGTTCGCCCGCCGCGTCCAGGCGCGCCATCTCGGCAAAGGCCTCGGCGCGGACGCACGAGACGGCGACGTTGTTGAGTTTGGCCGCGCCTTCGGCCAGCGCCAGCGAATGTTCCGAGCGGTCCACCGCCGTCACCGAGGCGGCGCCGGCCAGCGCCGCCTGCACGGCGAAGCCGCCGGCATAGGTATAGACGTCCAGCACGCGGCGCCCCTTGGCCAGCCGGGCGACGAAGGCGCGGTTGTCGCGCTGGTCGTAGAACCAGCCGGTCTTCTGCCCGCCGGTCAGGTCGGCCAGGAAGCGGGCGCCGTTCTCGACCAGCTCCACCGGACCGTCCAGTTCACCCAGGGCGAGCTTGTGCTCCAGCGGCAGCCCTTCCAGCCCGCGCACCGGGCTGTCGTTGCGCAGCACGATGGCGCGCGGCGCCAGCACCTCGCGCAGGGCCTCGATCACCACCGGGGTCAGCCGCTCCATGCCGGCGGTGTTGACCTGTACCGACAGCACGTCGCCATAGCGGTCGACCACCAGCCCCGGCAGCAGATCGGCCTCGGAATGGATCAGGCGGTAACAGGGGCCGTCGAACAGGCCGTCGCGCAGCGCCACGGCGCGGCGCAGGCGCTCGGCGACGAAGGTGGCGTCCACCGTGTCGGACCACTGGCGCGACAGCACGCGGGCGGCAATCAGCGAATGGGGGTTGAAGGTGGCAACGCCCAGCTTCTCGTCGCCCGCATCCACCAGCGTC
>DATGXU010000483.1:0-11615 GCA_035298685.1 Magnetospirillum sp.
AACGGCGCCTTGCTGTCGCGCTGTCAGGTGATGGTGCTGCACCGCCTGGACGATGCCGCGCTGGAAGCCCTGATCGCGCGGGCCGAGGCGCTGCTGGGTCACCCCCTGCCGTTGCAGGACGACGCCCGCGCCCAGTTGAAGGCGCTGGCCGATGGTGACGGACGCTATTTCCTCAATCTGGTCGAGGCGCTGTCCATCCTGCCGCCCGAGCCCAAGCTGGATGCCGCCGGGCTGGCCAATGTGGTGCAGAAGCGGGCGCCCGCCTACGACAAGGACCGCGAGGGCCATTACAACCTGATCAGCGCGCTGCACAAGTCGTTGCGCGGGTCGGATGCCGATGCCGCGCTGTACTGGATGGCGCGCATGCTGGATGGCGGCGAGGACCCGCTTTACCTGCTGCGGCGGCTGGCCCGCTTCGCCGTCGAGGATATCGGCCTTGCCGATCCCGGCGCCCTGACCCAGGCCATCGCCGCCTGGGATTTGTACGAGCGCCTGGGCAGCCCCGAGGGCGAACTGGCCATCGCCCAACTGGTGATCTATCTGGGCACCGCGCCCAAATCCAACGCCGCCTACAGGGCCTATAAGGCGTCGACGCGCGCGGCGCGCCAGACCGGCAGCCTGATGCCGCCCATGCACATCCTGAACGCGCCCACCAAGATGATGAAGGAATTGGGCTACAGCGCCGGCTATCAGTACGACCACGACAGCGCCGACGGCTTTTCGGGGCAGAACTACTTCCCCGACGGCATGGCCCGCCAGCGGTTCTACGAACCGCCGCAACGGGGCTTCGAGCGCGAGATCAACAAGCGGCTGGAGTATTGGGATCGCCTGCGCGCCCGCAAGGGGGCGGACGGCAAGCCCGAGTAAGGTCAGTCGGCCTTGGGCGCCGGCAACTTGCGGAACACCCCGTCACCCACCTGGCCAGGGGGCAGCCGGCAATGGTTGGGGCCATAGGCCGGCTTGGTCGGGTCGGTGGGCGGCAAGGGCAGGATTTCCTCGAAGCCGCGAAAGGCGGCGGTGTCGCGGAAGCGCAAATGCGCGTAGCGGATCACCAGCAAACCGCCGGGTTTCAGGCATCGTGCCAGCTCGTTGACGGCCCGTTCGAAATCGGCAAAGCGCAAGTAGTCGTCGCAGCGGTCGGCGCCGAAATCCAGTAAGCCATGGCGGAACACGGCCATGGCGAAGATGGCATCATAGCTTTCCGACGGCTCGCCTTTGGTCGAATCCGCGACGGCGACGCTGATCCCCGGGGCGCTGCCCGCCTGGGACAGCCGGTCCTGGCATTTCCGGATGTTGTAGGGATTGACGTCCAGGCCACGGACGGTCGCCGACGGGAACAGGGCGCGCAGCGAAAACAGCTCGTCGCCGGTCGAGCAGCCGAACGACAGCAGCCGAAGCCCGGTATCGCTGCCAAGCTGGTCTTTGACATAGCCGAACACATCCGCATGGCGGTCGGGGCGCGAGGTGCCGAACGGCTGGAACACTACCAGCCGTGGTCCGGTCAGCCTTGCCCAGGCCAGGCCGCGCGCCTCGGGCGAGCGGATGGCATGGTAGACGGCGTGAACCAGCCGAAAGCCCGGCAGCCGCATCAGCCGGGCCTTCACCGTTCGGGGGACAAGCGGTCGCCTGGGCATTTCAAGCTTGGTCCGGAATCGCTGGCATGCGGGGTGCCCCTGTGAGCCGGACGGTATCTCCGGCCACCGGGGAATACCACCGCATCCACGGTGCGGCAACCGTGGCGAGCTGGCGGGCGGTGTGAACAAAAATTAAATGGGTTGTCTTGCAACTAATTTATGTGGATAGTCCAGCTTTGGATGGATGTCGCTGACGGTTGATGGGCTTATGCGTCTTTTGCGTTCAATCGGGTTGCTCGCCTGCTGTTTGTCTGGGTTGCCCGGCTCCGTGGTGGCGGGTGAAGCGGCGCGCGCCACCTGGTACGGCCCCGCTTATGCCGGGCGCCCCACCGCCAGCGGCGAGATGTTCGACCCCTGGGCGATGACCGCCGCCCATCCCACCTTGCCGCTGGGCACATTGGTCGAGGTGCGCCGCCTGACCAAGGACCGCAAGGATGCCGAGCCCCGCCGGGTGGTGGTGCGCATCAACGATCGCATCGCCGCCGGCCGTGGCCGCATCGATCTGACCGAGGCCGCCGCCCGCGTGCTGCGTTTCCGCAACAACGGCGGCGGCATGGTCGAAGTGGTGCCGCTGTCGCAGGTGGCGGAAATTCGCTAAATTCTGGATTCGGTTTGCCTGGTCGGGCACAAAGGTCGCGGTTTCCAATCGGCGGCAGGGCGATGAGCAGTTCCTTCACCTCCATTCTCTGGGTGGCCCTTGGCGGGGCACTGGGATCGACCGCGCGCTACCTGTCCATGGTGGTGATCGGCCAAACCGCCGGCACGGGGTTCCCCTGGGGGACCTTGTTCGTCAACATCGTCGGTTCCGCCGTCATGGGCGTGCTGGCCGAACTGGGGGCGCTGGCGTGGCAGCCCAGCCAGGGTCTCAGGGTTTTCCTGACGGTCGGCATTCTGGGCGGCTTCACCACCTTTTCCACCTTTTCGCTGGACGTGGCATTGCTGGTGGAGCGTCATAGCTGGGCGGTGGCGGCCCTTTATGTGGGCTTGTCGGTGACGCTGTCGGTCGGCGCGCTGTTCGCCGCCATGGCGGCGGTGCGGCAGATGGTGGCGTAGATGAACCCTTTTCAGAAACGCACCGCCATCCTGATCGCCGCCGTCAGCATCATGCTGGCATCGGTGGCCAGTCCGATCGCCTGGTACGTGGTGCGGGAAAATACCGAGGACGGTATCGTCTCGTTCGCCATCGAGGAATCCGGGCGTCTGCTGCACCTGCACGATTCCTTGAGTTTGTCGGGGCCGGAAAGCGTGGGCCACGCCGAGCAGGCCGCGCGTGCCATCGCCGGTGGGCTCTTCGACATCGCCGAGATTTATGACGCTGGCGGCAGGAAGCTGGCCGAGGCGTTGACCCGCGAGGGCGAAGCCCTCGAGGCGCTGCTGCCCAAGCATTCGGCGCCTTCCTATTCCGAAGCCTCTTACGAAAGCGTGCAACTGGCAAACTCGCAATGGGTCCTGCGGGTGTTTGTTCCCCTGCGCACGCAGCCCGGCGCGGTGGGCGGCCCCATTACCGGCTATTTCGAGGGCGTCCGCGTGGTGCCCCAGTGGCAGAAGGATCAGGTGGCGTCCAATTCGCTGACCATGGCGTTGATGGTCTGCATCGCTTCGTTGCTCTGTGGCGGCGCCATCTATCCGGTGGTGGTCTATCTGTCCGCCGACAACGAGCGCAAGGCCCGCGAGGTGCTGGACTCCCACATCTCCATGATGGAGGCGCTGGGCCGTGCCATCGCCAAGCGCGACTCGGATACCGGTGCCCATAATTATCGGGTCGCCTGGATCGCCGCGCGCGTGGCTGAATGCATGGGCATGCGGGGCAGCGAGATGCAGGCGCTGATCGCCGGCAGCTTCCTGCATGATGTCGGCAAAATCGGCATCCCGGACGCCATTCTGCTCAAGCCCGGTCGGCTTGACGCCGACGAAATGACCATCATGCGAACCCATGTCAGCCAGGGCGAGGAGATCGTCACCGGCATGGGATGGCTGGATGGCGCCAACGCGGTCGTCGCCGCCCATCATGAGAAATGGAACGGCACCGGCTATCCGCGCGGCATGGCTGGCGAGGCCATTCCGCTGGCCGCGCGTATCTTTGCGGTGGCCGATGTGTTCGATGCCCTGTGCTCGAAGCGTCCCTACAAGGAGCCGATGGAGTTCGAGGCCGTCATGCGGATTCTTGCAAATGACACCGGCACCCACTTCGCCCCTGACGTGATGGCGGTGTTCCGTACCATGGCGGAAGACATCTTCGAACGCCTGCGGGACAGCAGCGAGGATGACGCGCGGAAGTTGTTGGAAGATTGCGTCCGTCGCCACTTCTACAAGTGAGTCCGCCGTTTGATGGCGATTCTGCGAGACGGCACCGGTGCCGCCGTGGTTTGATCCGCCCATCCAGCCCTTTTGTGTCCGTGCGGTGAAGTTTCTCCATGTCCGTTCAAATCGTTACCGTTTCCCCCGATGACGCCGATATCCGCCTGGACCGTTGGTTCAAGCGCAACTTCCCCGATGTCGGCCATGGCCTGCTGGAAAAGTGGCTGCGGACCGGCCAGGTGCGGGTGGCGGGCAAGCGCGCCAAATCCAATCAGCGGCTCGAGGCCGGACAGGAAATCCGCGTTCCCCCCATGCCGACGGGCGAGGCGCCGCCACGGCCCGAGGCGCCCAAGCGCGCCCCGGTGGACGACAAGACCGCGCGCATGCTGCACGATGCCATCCTGTACATGGACGACGACGTGATCGCGCTGAACAAGCCCGCCGGGCTGGCGGTGCAGGGCGGCACGGGCATGGCCGACAAGCACCTGGATGCGTGGCTGGACTGCCTGCAGTTCGACAAGCCCGACCGACCGCGGCTGGTGCATCGCCTGGACAAGGATACCTCGGGCGTGTTGCTGCTGGGGCGGTCGGCCAATGCCGCCTCGAAACTGGCCGCCGCCTTCAAAAGCCGGGCGGCGCGCAAATGCTATTGGGCGCTGGTGGTCGGCGTGCCCAAGCACCGCCAGGGCCGCATCGACGCCGCGCTGGCCAAGCTGCCCGGCCGCGCCGGCGAGAAGATGGCGGTGGACAATGACGAGGGCAAGCGCGCCGTCACCTGGTACCGGGTGGTGGACAACGCGCTCAGGCGCACCGCCTGGCTGGAGATGGAGCCGCGCACCGGCCGCACCCACCAGCTGCGCGCCCATTGCGCCCTGCTGGAAACGCCGATCATGGGCGACGGCAAATATGGCGGCGCCGATGCCTTCATCGCCGGCACCGGCGTATCGCGCAAGCTGCACCTGCACGCCCGCGCCGTGCGGCTGCCCCATCCGCGCACCGGCAAGGACCTGACGGTCATCGCGCCGCTGTCCGACCACATCGCCAAATCGTTCGAGTTCTTCGGCTTCGACGAACATGCCGCCGGCAAGCCGTTCGAGGCCTTCGCCGAACTGGAATAGAAACGCAGTCGCGGGGATGCGGGAAACGCCCCATTGCCGTCCCGGACGCCGTCATGCCCGCGCTTGACGCGGGCATCCACGTGCAGACGCGCAAGCCATTGTTTCCAATGAATTTTATACGGAAACACGTGGATCGCCGGGTCAAGCCCGGCGATGACGGTGAGGGCAAATTCCCCGGAATTCCGTGATGAATAAGAAAAAGGCGGGCACCATCGGCGCCCGCCTTTTTTTGCCGTCGCCGTGCGGCGCCGGCTTACAGCTTGACCTTGTGAACCAGGCCGCCCTTGCCGTCGGTGTTGATGTCGACGTTGGCGTTCACGGTCTTGCCGCACGCCTTGAAGGTCCAGGTTTCCTTCCACGAGCCTTCGACGATCATGCCCTTCTGGTCCAGCTTGATCGGCTTGATTTCCTTCTCGCGCTTGGTGTCCACCGGGATGATCTGGGTCTGGTCGGCGCACTTGTTCTTGGCCAGGGCGTCCAGGACGTCCTTCATGATCAGGTTCTGCATGGGCGGGTTGGCCATGGTGGTGCCCGGCAGCAGCAGGGCGGCGCGCGGCGGCTGGCCGTCCTTTTGCGCCTGGATCAGCACGTTCTGGAAGGTGGTGGCGCCGCAGCGGTTCATCTTGATGCGATCGACCCACAGGCCGGCCACCGGGTGCAGGCCGGCTTCGAACAGCGGCGGACCGTAGACGGTCAGGGCGGCGCGTTCCTTCGGCTTGTGGTCCTTGCAGTCAGGCGCCGAGACGGTGTCGCCCATCAGCGAGAGCTGGCCGACCATGGACTTGTAGCCGTCGCTGGTGACATAGGCCTGGAACCGCTGGGCCGGGTCCTGCGGCTGGCCTTGCGCCGGCTGCTGCGGGTCGGCAGCGGTCTGCGCCAGCACCGGCGAGGCGAAGGTGGCAACGACAAGGGCGGCGGCAATGGAACCAAAGCGCATCGGGGACGAACTCCTAGTGATGACGGGCGGCACATTAGCCCAACTGGACGGGTGTGCCCAGCCCCAAGCGCCACATGGCGGGCACGTGCCTTACTTTCGCCATCGTTCGGCGGTTGGTTGAAGGCTGGGCATCGGGTAATCTGCCTGATCGGACCACCCGCGAGTTAGGCGATCCTTCATGAGCCGTCTGCGTCTTGCCGTCTTCGACGTCGACGGCACCCTGATCGATTCGGAACACAACATCGTCGCCGCCATGACCGAGGCCTGGTCGCGGATGGAACTGGGCGTGCCCGACGCCGCCGAAGTGCGGCGCATCATCGGCCTGTCGCTGGTGGAAGCCTGCGCCAGCCTGCTGCCGTGGGCGACGCACGAACTTCACCGTTCGGTGGCCGAACATTACAAGGACGCCTTTCGCGCCCTGCGCCTGTTGCCCGACACGGTCGAGCCGCTGTTTCCCGGCGTGGTCGAGGTGCTGGACGCGCTTGAGGCCCAGGGCTGGCTGTTGGGCCTGGCCACCGGCAAGTCGCGGCGCGGCGTCGACAACATGCTGAGCAACCATGGGCTGGAAGGCCGCTTCGTCACCATCCAGACCGCCGACGACAATCCCGGCAAGCCCAATCCCGGCATGCTGCTGCGCGCCGCCGCCGAAACCGGGGCAGATGCGGCCGACGTGGTGATGGTGGGCGACACCGCCTACGACATGCTGATGGCCCAGGCCGCCCGCGCGGTGGGCGTGGGGGTGTCGTGGGGCTATCACACCATTCCCGAATTGCGGCAATCGGGGGCGCGGGTGGTCATCGACAGCTTCGACGCCTTGCCCGAGTTCCTGGCCTCGCTGTCCGGAGATCGGGAATGCGTCTGAGCACCGCGCTTAAGCTGCTGGCGGTGCTGGCCGTCGCCCTGGCGGTGGGGCTGGTCGCCGCCGCCAAGTCCATGGACTTTCAGCGGCTCAAGGGCGTGCTGGCCGATCAGGTCCAGGCCGCCACCGGGCGCTCGCTGACCATCGCCGGGCCGCTGGAACTGCGCCTGGGTCTGGTGCCCAAGGTCATCGCCACCGGGGTCAGCCTGGGCAACGTGCCGGGCGGATCGCGGGCCGAGATGGCGAAGGTCGAGCGCATCGAGGCCGAGGTGGCGTTGCTGCCCTTGCTCAAGCGCGAAATCCGCGTTCAGCGTCTGGTCCTGACTTCGGTGGACATCTTGCTGGAAACCGGGCGCGACGGGCGCGGCAACTGGAACCTGACGCCCGCCGCCGCCGGCGCGGCCGCCAATGCGGGCAAGGCCGGCGTTCCCGCCACCCGCTTCACCCTGCGCGACGTGCGCATCAAGAACGCCCGGCTGACCTGGCGCGACACCGCCGCCGGCACCGCGCAGACCTTCACCCTGCACAAGTTGGCGGTTCAGCCCGATCCCAACGCCGCCAACCAACTGGCGGTGCAGGTGGTGGGCAATCTCGACACCCGCATGCTCGAGGCGACGGGGCGTATCGGCATGCCGACCACCGGCAAGCCGGCGATGGTGCAGGTCAGCGGCGGATTCGACGGCATCCAGGCCATGGTGGAAGGCACCGTCGCCGATCCCATGGCGGCGCGCGGCCTCGATCTGGCGCTGGCGCTGCAGGGGGACGAACTGGGCAAGGTGGTGCGGCTGTTCCGTGCGCCGGCCGAGGCGCCGCCGGCCCTGGGGCCGTTCAAGTTGGCGGCGCGGCTGGGCGACGCCCATGGCGCCCTGGGCCTGTCCGACGTGGAGCTGAGCGCCGGCCGCCGCGATGCCTTGCTGGTCACTGCGCGCGGCATGGTCAAGGATATCGCCGCGCTGGGCGGCCTCGATCTGGCGGTGGCGGTGGAAAGCGATTCCCTGGCCGGGCTGTCGCGGCTGACCGGCACCGACATTCCCTCGATGGGGCCGCTGAAGGCTACCGGCACGCTGAGCGGCGGCGGCGGCCATTGGAAGCTGGCCGACCTCAAGGCGACCCTGGCCGGCAGCGATGCCGCCGGCGAACTGACGCTGGAGACCGCCGGCCATCCCCGGCTTGCCGGCAAGCTGTCGGCGACCAGCCTTGCTTTGGCCGATTTCATCACCCCGGCGTCGAAGCCGGGCGAAAAGCTGGCGCCCAAGGCGCTGAAGGCCGATGGCGACGGTCGGCTGTTCTCGGCCGATCCGCTGGGCTTGGCTGTATTGCGCGGGCTGGATGCCGACCTGTCGCTGCGGGCGAACCGCCTGGATGTGGGCGACTGGCGCCTGGGCGAGGCCGCGGCCGAGGTCAGGCTGGCCGGCGGCCGCCTGACCGTGAAGCCGTTGCGCGCGTGGGCGGGCGGTGGTTCGGTGGACGGCGAAGCGACGCTGGATGCGTCCGGCTCGGTTCCGGCGCTGGCGCTGCGCGCCGAGGGGCGCGGCGTCGAGATGGGCCGCATGCTCAAGGATGCCGGCATCGACGCCTTGACCGGCGGGCGGGCCGATCTGAGGCTGGATCTGCGCGGGCGCGGCGATTCCATGCGGGCGCTGATGGCGTCGGCCTCGGGTGAGGCGGTGGTCAGCATGGGCGAGGGGCGTCTGCACAATGCCGCGCTTGACTGGGCCGGCGGCGATCTGCTGATCCAACTGGTGGGGGTGCTCAATCCGTTCAGCCGGTCCGAGGACGCAACCTCGGTGTCTTGTGCCGCCGTCCGCTTCGTGGTCAAGGACGGCGTCGCCACCGCCGATCGCGGCATCGCCGCCGAAACCGCCAAGCTGACCGTCGTCGGTGGCGGCGCGGTGGATCTGCGCGACGAACGCCTGGATATCGGCGTCACTCCGCGTGCCCGCGAGGGGCTGGGGGTGTCCATCAGTTCGCCCTTGGCCGGGATGACGCGGCTGCGCGGCACTTTCGCCAACCCCGTCCTCAGCCTGGACGAGTTGGGCACCGTGCGTACCGCCGCCTCGGTGGGAGTGGCGGTGGCGACCAGCGGCCTGTCGCTGCTGGGCGAGGCCCTGTTCGACCGCGCGACCGCCGACGCGACGCCGTGCAAGACGGCATTGGGGCAGGCGGCAGCAACCAAGCCGCCGGCCAAGGCTGCCGACAAGAAGGCGAAAAAGGACAAAAAGACGGCGCCCAGGCTTTTGGACGGCACGTCGGGGCGCTGATCGCAGTATGTCTGCACCCGAATGCTTGCATGGATGCCTGCCTGGATAATTGGTGCGGGTGCTGCTAGCTTTGCGCAACCAATACGCTAGGGGTTGCCATGGCTGTCACGTCCGACTCTGCCCGCCGGTTTCTCGTGCTTGCATTGGGGGCGGTCACCGCCGCCCAGGCGGTCGCGGCCGTGCTGTTCTACTTCGCCGGAAACTGGTGGGGCATGGCGCCATCGGTCAAAATCGGGCTGATCGACGGCATGCTGCTGCTGTGCGCGGTGGCGGCGGCGCTGTCGGTGCCCGGCTCGTTCGCGCGCTCGGTGTGGTCGGCCTCGGGGGCGGTGCTGTCGGGGGTGCTGTTCGGCGTCCACGGGCAAATCTGGCAGACCGGCGCCGACGCCTGGCAATTGTTCGTGCTGTGGGCCGGCCTGGCGGCGGTGTGGGCGCTGCTGGCCCGCTCGGATGCCTGCTGGGTCATCGCCGCCGGCTTGGGCATGGTGGCGATCTGGCTGTGGGGCGACACCTCGGCACCCTATTCCCTGTTGCCCGACGAATGGTCGGACACGGCGATGGCGGTGTCGCCGCTGCTGGTGCTGGGGGCCTCGCGCGCCGCCGGCAGCCGGCCGGGCTCGTGGCTGTTCCCGGTGCTGCTGGCCATGGTGGCCGGCGCCCTGGGCGTCGGCGGCGTGGGCGCCATGTTCCATCACGATTATCTGCCGGTGACGCTGGCCCTGGGGGCGGCGGGGGCGACCATGGCGGTGGCGAAACCCGCCCGCTTCGGCCCGTGGCCGTTCGCCATCGCCCTGTTGCTGGCGGTGGTGATGGCCGAGTCGCTGGTCATCAAGTTTGGGCTCGACCTATTTTCCACGGCGGGGCTGATGTTGCTGGGCATCGGCGCCTTTGCCTGGAAGTCGCGCCGGCTGTTCGCCGACCAGGTGGGAGTGGTGGCCGCCCGGCTGGAGTTCATGATCTCGCTCGCCATCGGCGTGGGCTCGTGGATCGCCGCCGGCACCACCACGTTCGCCGTCGCCCTGGGGGCGGGGCTGGTGAGCAGCAGCGAACGCAATATCGGGGTGGTCGTGGCCGTGGTCAGCATGGCCGTGTTCGGCGTGCTGCGGCTGGCGTTTCGGAAACCCAATCCGTTCGCCCACCACATGCAGTCGGCGTTCATCACCATCGCCTATGGCAGCGTGCTGGCCCATATGGCGGTCAACAAAAGTGAGTTGGAAACCGTCACCCTGGCTGCGGTGGCGATGCTGGTGCCGCTGGTGCTGGCAAGTTCGGGAACGCTGCCCGGTGCCGCCGGCGTGATTACCGCGCTGGTGCTGTCGGTCGCTGCGCTGGAACGCCAGGACCACGAACTTACGCTGGTGCTGTCGGTGGCGGCCGCCGTCGCGGGGTGGTTCGGCCTGCCTCACGGCCGCCATTCGGTGCGGGCGGGGGCGGTGTGCCTGTTGCTGGCCGCCTTCGTCATCCCGGCGTGGGAGGAGTTCCAGTACGCCTGGATGGCCGAGCCGGCGCGCATCGCCGCCGCCCTGGCGGCCGCCGGCTTGTTGGCCGCCGTTTTCGCCACTCGCCGCGATCTCGCCTCGCCCCGTCTGATCGCCGCCGGGGTGCTGGTGGTGGGCGGGTCGGTGCTGGTGCCGGCGGGCTGTGCCGGGCTGGCCGGGCTGATCGCGGTTTCCACCCGGGCCTTGGGCCGCACCATGGTGATTCTGGCCTTCGCCTTCGCCGGTTGGTCGGTGTGGCGCTATTACTACCTGCTTGAGGTGCCGCTGATCGGCAAGGCCGAGCTGCTGGCCGGCGGCGCCGTTGCCACGGCGGCGGCATGGGCGTTGCTGGGCGGCCGCCCCAGCGTGCGGCCGCAATTCGCCATGGCGTCGGCGCTGATGCTGGCCGGGGCGCTGCTGCCGGCGGCCGTTCAGGCCTGGGACGCCAGGGGCAAGCTGAAGGTGCTGGCCGAAGGCCGGCAGGTGTTCCTGCCGCTGCGGCCGGTGGACCCGCGCTCGCTGTTCCAGGGCGATTACATGGCGCTGAACTATGACTGGCATGTGACCCAGGACCTGCCGCACCAGGGCGGCCCGGCCGCGCTCAAGCTCAACGCCGACGGCGTGGCGGTGGCCAGCCGTGCCCTCGCCGGCAGCGACATCGCCGCCGACGAGGTGGTGGTGAACGTGCGCCAGGGGCGCTTGAACCCCAAGCTGGCCCCCGATTCGTTCATGTTCGAGGAAGGCACCGGCCGCGACTGGTCGAGCGCCCGCTTCGCCGAGGTCAGGGTGTTCAAGGGTACGCTGGTGCTGGTCGGGCTGGTGGGCTGGGACCGCAAGCCGATCACGCCCGAGTTCAGCGCCCGGCCAACCACGGCCGAGCCCGCCTCGCCCGCGCCGTTGCCGCAGTAACGGGCTTGTCGGGGGCGCGGTTTTCCCCTATGTCCCGGCAAACACAGTCGCAAGAGCCGGGACCATGCTGAACAAGACCCTGAAGCGTTTCTACAAGCAAGCCTGCGCGGCCGAGGTCGAG
>DATGXU010000484.1:0-8436 GCA_035298685.1 Magnetospirillum sp.
CGACATCTCCTTCCTTGGCCATGGCAAGGAAGACGGCGTCGACGGCACCCTCGAGGTGCTGTTCCAGTCGCCGGAACTGCTCGAGCCGCTGTGGGCGCCGCGCCCGCATGTGGGGTTGGCTGTCAACTCGGAAGGTGACACCAGTCAGCTCTATGCCGGGCTGTCATGGGCCGTCGAACCGGTGGACTGGATGTTCGTCGAGTTCAGCCTGGGCGGCAGCGTTCACAACGGCACGCTCAGTTCCAGCGACCCCGACAAAAAACAGCTGGGATCGCGCGCGCTGTTCCGCGAATCCGTTTCCCTGGGGTTCCGCATCGACGAGCGCAATTCCGTGATGGTCACCTTCGATCACGAAAGCAATGCCGGGTTGGCCGACCACAATGCCGGGCTGAACAATCTGGGCATTCGATGGGGCTACCGTTTCTGAACGGGCCGGCTATAGTCCTGTGGTCAACACGGGGGGCAGATGCTTCGACGTCGCACGATCGCTCTTTGTGCCGCCACGGCGCTTGCCGCCGGCGGTGCGCTGCTGTGGTGGTGGCCGGGCGACGATCGCATAAATCCTGACGACAGCCGCCAGGTGGCGCGCGGCGCCACCTTGTATGCCAGCCATTGCGCGGAATGCCACGGCGCCCGGCTCGAGGGGCAGGCCGATTGGCGGGTGCGCAAGCCCTCGGGCGAGTTGCCCGCGCCGCCCCACGACATCAGCGGGCACACCTGGCATCACACCGACGAGCAGCTTTTCGGCATCACCAAGCACGGCATGGCCCGCTATGCGCCGCCCGATTACAAGAGCGCCATGCCGGCGTTTGTCGGCAAGATGACGGACGGCGACATCCGTGCCGTGATCGCCTATATCAAGTCCACCTGGCCCGAGGACATCCGGCGCCGGCAGGACGGCCTTAACCGCAAATAGCCTTAGGCCGCCGCCGCCATCTGCCAGTGCCCGCCTTGCTTGCGGAAGGTCTGGTGGCGGACGGCGTGGAAGCGTTCGCCCGACCAGCCGCGCACCTCGACGGTCAGCGCCGGCATGTCGGTGCGGATGATGCCGTAGCCGTTGGCATCTTCGCGCAGCCGGGTCGAGCAGGCGGTGGAGGCCTGCACCAGGATGCACGAGCCATGACGATGCCCGGTGATCAGCTCGATATGGGCGCGATGAACATGGCCGGTCAGCACCAGATCCACGCCCCGGTCGGCCAGTGCCTCGAACGGGTGGCCGGACAGGGCGGTGGCGGGGGGATGGTGCAGGAACGCCACCTTGCAGGCCGATGCCGGGGCTTTCGCCAGCACCGTGTCCACCTGCGTCAGGTGGTGCGAGCGCAGCTTGCCGCTTTTCCATCGCAGGTGCCGTGTGCTGTCCAATCCCACCGCCACCAGATGCTCGTCCTGCCAGACCGGCCATTCCGCATGGCCCGGCAAATGATGCTCGAATTTGGCACGTGGGCGGAACAGCCGGTTCAGCGGCCGGTACAGCGGCGCCAGATCGTGGTTGCCCGGCACCACCAGGGCCGGCGCCGGCAAGCGGTCGAGAAAGGCGCGCGCCTCGGCAAACTGATGGGAACGCGCGCGTTGGGTCAGATCTCCCGAAACGATGACCACGTCCGGGCGCTGGCTCGCCAGATCCTTCAGCAGTGCCTCGACCACCGTGGCGTCGGTGCGGCCGAAATGCAGGTCCGACAGATGGGCGATGATCGGCACGTCTACTTCCTTTCCGGCACGGCACGGGCCGCCGGCGGCATCAGCACCGTCAGCGCCTTGGGACGCAGCTTGAAGACGAGGGGCGAGCGCAGCACGGTCACCTCGCCATCAAGCGACAGCATCACCCGCCGCTTGCGGCTGATCACGCGAACCTCGTCGGCCTTGAAGGTTTCCAGCAGCGATCCGTGGTTCCAAAAGCCCACCAGCGCGCGCAAGGCCAGCCACAGCATGCCCAGCCGGCTGCTGACCTTGGCGACGTGCACCACCAGCTCACCCCGATCCAGATGCTCGCGGGTCAGCGGCAGCCGCTGTTCGTGCCAGGCGTTGTTCGAGATGACCAGCAAGGGCGTGGTCACGGTTTTTTGGGTGCCGTTGATGGACAGCGTCACCCGCACCAGCGGGTAGCGGCGGAAGGCCCGTAACGCTGCCCAGGCGAAGGCGGGCCACTTTCTCAGGCCGCCGCGCTGCAGTTTGTCGCGCCGGCGCACGATCCACGGATGCATGCCCAGCGAGGCCCAGATGGCGAAGGGCAGGCCGTTGACCTCGGCCAGATCGATGGCGGCCGAATGGCCCGCCGCCAGTTGAACGGCCGCCTCCACCGGGTCGAGCGGCAGTCCGAGATCGCGGGCCAGCAGGTTGAGCGTGCCCAGCGGCAGGATGCCCAGCGGCTTGTCGCGGCCCAGCCCAGCCAGGATGGCGGTCAGCATGGTGCCGTCGCCGCCGCCGCAGATGACTGCATCCACGTCGGTGCGCTGCGCCTGGGCCGACAAGATGCCGGCCAGGTCACGGCTGCCGCATATGGCGGTTTCCACATCGTGCCCACGCCCGCGGAAGGCCGTGGCGATGGCGGCGACCGTGGCGTCCAACGGCAGGCGATTGAATGTTCCGGCAGAGCGGTTGATGACCAGCGAAATACGCATGACGAATGACATGCAACGATTGACGCATCTGTCAACCATTCAGGATGTGTCAGGCGATATTGAAAAAGTTTACGGACGCAAGCATTCTTCCCGCGTCGTCCTCACCAAAAGAAGGGAGGCGGCTTGGCTGAATTGCCCAATGGGAGGAAGGCGCGAATGCATAATCCATACGAACAGAACCTGGATAAGAACCCGGCGAACTTTGTTCCCCTCACTCCCTTGCAGTTCCTTGAGCGGGCGGCGTCGGTTTATCCCAACCGCACGGCGGTGATTCACGGCAGCCTGCGCCGGACCTGGGCCGAAACCTACAAGCGTTGCCGTCAGCTTGCCTCGGCGCTGTCCAAGCGCGGCATCGGCGTCGGCGACACCGTGGCGGTGATGGCCCCCAACATCCCCGAAATCTTCGAGGCCCATTACGGCGTACCGATGATCGGCGCCGTGCTGAACGCGCTGAACATCCGCCTGGATGCCGAGGCGCTGGCCTTCATCCTTGATCACGCCGAGGCCAAGGTGCTGATCACCGACCGCGAATTCTCGTCGGTGATCAAGAAGGCGCTGGCCATCACCGACCGCAAGATGATCGTGATCGACATCGACGATCCGGCGTTCAAGGGCGGCGAGTTGGTGGGCGAGGCCACCTACGAGCAGTTCATCGCCATCGGCGACGCCGATTTCCAGTGGCGCTGGCCGGCGGACGAGTGGGACGCCATCTCGCTGAACTACACCTCGGGCACCACCGGCAACCCCAAGGGCGTGGTCTACAGCCATCGCGGCGCCTACATCAACGCCATCGGCAACGTGGTCACCTGGGGCATGAGCGGCCATCCGGTCTATCTGTGGACCTTGCCCATGTTCCACTGCAACGGCTGGTGCTTCCCCTGGACCGTCACCGCCCTGGCCGGTACCCACGTGTGTCTGCGTCGCGTCGATGCGGCCAACATGTTCTCGGCCATCGCCGACCACAAGGTGACCCACCTGTGCGGCGCCCCGATCGTCATGGGCATGCTGATCAACGCGTCCGACGCCGACCGCAAGCCGCTGCCGCATGCGGTCGAGTTCATGACCGCCGCCGCGCCGCCGCCGGCCGCCGTGATTGGCCGTCTGGAATCGCAGGGCTTCAAGATCACCCACGTTTACGGCCTGACCGAGGTCTATGGCCCGACCACCGTGTGTTCGTGGCATGACGAGTGGGACGAGCTGCCGCTGGACGATCGCGCCCGCCTGAAGTCGCGCCAGGGTGTCCGCTACGTGATGCAGGAAGGCCTGATGATCGCCGACCCCACCACGCTGGAGCCGGTGCCGAAGGACGGCGTCACCATGGGCGAGGTGTTCTTCCGCGGCAACGTGGTGATGAAGGGCTACCTGAAGAATCCCGCGGCTTCGGAAGAGGCGTTCTCGGGCGGCTGGTTCCACACCGGCGACCTGGGTGTGTGGCACGCCGACGGCTATATCGAGCTGAAGGACCGGTCCAAGGACATCATCATCTCGGGCGGCGAGAACATCTCGACCATCGAGGTCGAAGGCGTCCTGTTCCAGCACCCCGACGTCACCGAAGCCGCCGTGGTCGCCCGTCCTGACGAGAAATGGGGCGAAACCCCCTGTGCCTTCATCAACGTGAAGGAAGGCTCGACCGTCACCGACAAGGAGATCATCGCCTTCTGCCGTGAGCGTCTGGCCCACTTCAAGTGCCCGCGGACCGTGGTTTTCGGCTCGCTGCCCAAGACCTCGACCGGCAAGATTCAAAAGTTCGTCCTGCGCGAAATGGCGAAGAAACTGAACGGCTAGTTCTTTTTTGGTCCGAAAAAAGGATGCCCGGGGGGTGACTCCCGGGCATTTCTTTCATGCGCACAAGATCTACCCGTTTGACCCTCGGCTGGTGGGCTTGCTAACCTAGCCCGCACGGTAACTTGGGGGTGAACGTGGCCGGAGCAGTTCATGGGGCGCTGCCTTTCATGCAGCGTGGATTGGCGGAACGCCTGATATGCCTGCATGACGAGATCAAGGGCGACGCCTCGCTGGCGTCGCTCAGCCGCATCGCGGTGGCCCTTTACGACGACAGCTCCGACATCCTGAAGACCTTCATCCATTCTTCCGACGGGGAATCCCCGCTCGAGCACGTGGGCGCGCGGCTGTCCGACATGCCAAGCCTGCAGCAATTGGCGTGGACGGGGGCGCGGCGCACCATCAACGATCTGACCGCGGCCGCCAACGCGGGGCAGGAACATGCCGCCAAGCTGGTTGCGGCTGGATACCGCGCCAGCCACACCATGCCCATCCAGCACAAGGGCACCTTTTACGGCTTCCTGTTCTTCAACTCGTTTCAGCCCAATTTCTTCACCGCCCCGGTGCTGGCGCGCCTGCGCCCCTATGCCGACCTGATCGGCATGGCGGTGATGCGCGAACTTGACACGGTGCGCATGATGCAGGCCGCGGTGAAGGTGATCCGCTCGGTCAGTTCGGCGCGTGATGAAGAAACCGGATCGCATCTGGCGCGCATGGCGCGCTATGCCCGCATGATCGCCGACAAGCTGTCGACAAAGTACTCGCTGTCGGACGAATTCGTGGAATTCGTCTTTCAGTTCGCGCCGCTGCATGACGTCGGCAAGGTCTCGGTGCCCGACGCCATCCTGCTCAAGCCCGGCCGGCTGACGGCCGAGGAATTCGAGGTGATGAAGTCGCATGTGGCGCGCGGCGTGCAGATCGTCGACCTGATGATGCAGGATTTCGGGCTGAAGGCCCTGCCGCACTTCGAATTGCTGCGCAACATCGTCGCCTACCACCACGAGGCGTTGGACGGTTCGGGATACCCTTACGCCCTGTCCGGCGACGCCATTCCCATCGAGGCCCGCATCGCGGCAGTGGCGGACGTGTTCGACGCGCTGACGTCCGAGCGCCCCTACAAACGGGCGTGGACAAACGAAGAGGCCATCGCTTTGCTGCAGCAGCAGGCGGGGATCAAGTTCGACCAGGACTGCGTTGCCGCCATGGCCGACAATCCCGACGCCATTGCAGATATTCAGGCCCGCTTCGCGGAAACCGTCTTCGACTGATGGTATGGGTATCCCTGCGGAACTTTGACGAATTCGCAATAACCTGCCTATCATGCGCACAAAATGGAGCCGCAAAGGCCCAGGATCAGGGAGTGCGCCCGTATGAGGCTGGGGTCGTGGGGAGCGGCGAAAGCGCCGCCGCCGATGCAGAACTTTCGTCCCGTTCACCAGGGATTGGCCGAAAAGCTGGCCTGTTTGCATGACGAGATAAAACGTGACTTCGATGGCATCAACCGCATCGCCATCGCCATCTACGACGCCAGTACCGACATCCTGAAATCCTTCGTCGAGTCCAGCGAAGGCGACAACCCGTTCGATCACGCCGTCGCCCGCTTGGGCGATCTCAAGCCGTTGGCGCAATTGGCGCGCACGGGCGGGCGGCGCGTCATCAACGACCTCGCCAATCATCCCGCCACCACTCCGGCCCATGCCAAGCGGCTGCTGACAGCCGGCTACCTGTCCAGCTACACGGTGCCCATTTTCCACAAGGGCACGTTCCACGGCTTCGTCTTCTTCAATTCCTTCCAGGTCGGCTATTTCTCGCCCGAGGTGGTGCATCGCCTGCGCTCGGTGGCCGAGGTGGTGTCGCTGCACACCATCATGGAACTGGACGCCGTCCGCATGATCCAGGCGGCCGTGCAGACCGTGCGCCAGATCAGCCGGGCGAGGGACGAGGAAACCGGCGCCCATCTGGAACGCATGGCGCGCTATGCCCGCCTGATCGCCTTGCGGCTGGCGCCCCGGCGTGGGCTGTCGGACGAATGGGTCGAGTTTCTGTTTCAGTTCGCGCCCTTGCACGATGTCGGCAAGATCGCGGTGCCGGATCAGATTTTGTACAAGCCCGGCCGGCTGAGCGACGAGGAATTCCAGGTCATGAAGACGCACGTGGCCAAGGGCTGCGAGATCGTCGACACCATGGCCGGCACCTTCCGCATCGGCGGCGCGCCCTATGTGCGGGTGTTGCGTAACGTGGTCGCCCATCATCACGAGGCGATCGACGGCTCGGGCTATCCCCATGGCCTGACCGGCGAGGACATTTCGCTCGAGGGACGGATCACCGCCGTTGCCGACGTGTTCGACGCGCTGACGTCGGTGCGCCCCTACAAGGCGGCATGGTCGGCCGACGACGCCTTTGCCTTTCTCACCGAACAGAGCGGCAAGCGGTTCGACAAGGACGCGGTCGACATCCTCAAGAACTCTCGCGCCGCCATCGCCGACATTCAGCGCCAATTCACCGAGACGGTGTCGGATTGACCCTCCCTTAACCCCTCGTGCGCTAAGAACGGCCAATCGGCAACGGAGAGCTTTGATGCGGCGGAAGATGGCGGCGGCGGTGGCGGCTGTTGTGGTGGCTGGTGCGGCGGCATGCGCCCAGGCGGGGTCGGCGGCCGACCCGTGGTCGGCAGTCAAGTTGCCGGTTTCGGGCGGCGCCCAATCCATGGGATCGCCGGCCGCAGGATGCATTTCCGGTGCGGTGGCGTTGCCGCTGGACGGGGCCGGCTATCAGGTGTTGCGCCCGCAGCGCAACCGCTTCTGGGCCCATCCGCGGACGGTGGCATTCGTGCAATCCCTTGGCCGGTCGGCGGCGGCGGCGGGCTTCGGCCCGCTGCTGATTGGCGACCTGTCGCAGCCCAGGGGCGGGCCGATGGCCTTTGGCCATGGCAGCCACCAGAATGGGCTGGACGTGGACATCTGGTTCCGTCTGCCCGGCCGTTCCCTGACGGACGGACAATTGGAACAGCCCGAGCCGGTTTCCATGGTCAAGGGAACCCACGTCGATCCGGACACCTGGACCGCCACCCATTTCCGGCTGCTGAAAATGGCGGCCGCATCGCCGGAGGTGGAGCGAATCTTCGTCAATCCGCCGATCAAGGCCGAAGCCTGCCGCCGCGCGGTCGGAGACCGGGCATGGCTGGCCAAGCTGCGGCCGTGGTGGGGCCATGACGAGCACTTCCACGTGCGCCTGTCCTGCACGCCGGGCGACATCGGCTGCGTGCCGCAAGCGCCCGTTCCCGACGGCGACGGCTGCGGCGAGGAACTGGCGTCGTGGAACGCCAAGCCGGTCGTCCTGCCGGCTTCGGCCAAGGACAAGCCCAACCACCGCAATCCCGTGTTGCCCACGGCCTGCGCCGATATCCTGCATGTGCCCGGCGTCACCGAGGCGGGGGCGCGGTAACGGGCGGACAACTGCCCCTTGCCAAATGGCCGCCAAGGCGCTACATACCCGGCCACCAAACCGCACGCGGGTTCGCGGCGGCGTGTTCGCACGTCTTCCGCTTCCGGTGTCGATCCCTGATATTCCCTTGGAACGTCATGGCTCGACCATTGCCCGCGGAGGCTTAACCGGAGAAAAGAAGGAATTCTCTCCATGGCTCTGCCCACGTTCACCATGCGTCAGCTCGTCGAAGCCGGCGTGCATTTCGGTCACAACACCCGCCGCTGGAACCCGAAGATGGCTCCGTTCCTCTTCGGCGTCCGCAACGGCATCCACATCATCGACCTGCAGCAGTCGGTCCCCATGCTGCATGCCGGCATGCAGGCCGTGCGCAACGTGACCGCTGGCGGTGGCCGCGTGCTGTTCGTCGGCACCAAGCGTGCTGCTTCGGATATCGTGGCCGACGCCGCCAAGAAGTGCGGCCAGTACTACGTGAACCATCGTTGGCTCGGCGGCATGCTGACCAACTGGAAGACCATCTCCAACTCGATCAAGCGCCTGCGCGAGCTGGACGACCAGCTGGCCTCCGGCTCGCTGGCCGGCCTGACCAAGA
>DATGXU010000485.1:0-6849 GCA_035298685.1 Magnetospirillum sp.
GAAATCCCTGCCCTCGACCCCGATCACCGTGAAGCCGGCCGGCAAACGCCCCAGCAGGCGGGCCATCTCCACCGCTTCGGCCAGGCCGAACAGATGGCTGCTTTTGGGAAACAGGGCGGCAGGCAGTTTCTCGGCCACCGCATCCCACCGTCGGATGGTGCCGGGGGCGGAGTCCGAGCGGGTGGCGTCGACCGCCACCACCCGGTCAAAGCCAGCCCACCGCTCCATCAGGTCGGTGCCCTCGCCATGATGGGCCAACGCCGTGACATCGGGCAGGGCAAGCGCGGCCACCGCCTCGGCGGCCATGGGGCCGATCGCGTCGTCGCCTCGGAACGGGTGGCCGATGCCGAGGACCAGCACGCTCATGCGTGGTCGGCGAACCAGCGGGCGAAGAACGTGTCGTCACCCTCGGAGCGCAGGTTGCGGGTGGGGCGGCCGTCGTCGTCGATCAGCTCCATCTCGCGCAGCCAGCGCACGATTTTGCGGAAATGGGCGATGTTGTGCAGGCTGGCGCCGCCTTCCATCCAGTTCTGTTCCAGAAAGGCCAGAATGGCGGGCTGGCCCAGTTCGGCCTCCCACAGGATGCCCAGCAGCGAGCACAACGCCTCTTCCACGTCGCGTTCGGGGCAGAACAGGGTCTGCACCGCGTCGGCCGCTTGCCGCTTGCCGCTTTCCGGGCCGCAGCCCAGGCCGAAATCCAGCACTGCGCGGCGCTCGGGCGCCGCCAGTTGATAATGCGCCACCTCGTGGATCAGCACGCTGGGTTCCATGCGGATGGCCACGTTCACGCCATCCCAGGTGAAATGGCTTTTGGGGTCCACGTCCAGGATGCCGAAGCCGAATTCGCGGCACAGCTGAACGCCGTCGGCGTGGTGCCTGGCGTCGGTGGACAGCGTCATCAGGTCGCCGTCGGGGATCAGCGCGGTGACGCGCTCGAACACCTTGCGCGCCAGGGTGTCTTCGCCCAGCGCCGCCTTGAATTCGGGCAGCAGGGGCAACAGGGAGTCGTGGTTGACGGGCGTCAGCATCATGATGGCCGGGTTTTAACGCTTTTCGCCCATCTCAGCCAACGAGAAACAATCCAAACCGCCGGCGCGTTTACCCGACATGAGCGCCCCCACGCCCAGCCGGCCCGATCCCGTCGTCGCCCCGTCGAAACCCCGCCTGTTCAAGGTGTTGGGGCCGGGCCTGATCACCGGCGCATCCGACGACGATCCCAGCGGCATCGCCACCTACACCCATGCCGGCGCCGCCTTCGGCTATGGCATGGCGTGGACGCTGCTGCTGACCTATCCGCTGATGGTGGTGGTGCAGGAAATCAGCGCCCGCATCGGCCGGGGCAGCGGGCGGGGCATCGCCGGCAACATGCGCCGGCACTATCCGCCCTGGCTGATGCGCGGCATCGTGCCGCTGCTGCTGGTCGCCAACGTCATCAACATCGGCGCCGACCTGTCGGCCATGTCCGAGGCGGTGCGGCTGCTGGTGCCCCTGCCCCATATCGTGGGCGTGTTGGGCTTCGGCGCGATCTGCATCGGATTGCAGGTGACCATGAAATACTCCCGCTATGTGGCGGTGCTGAAATGGCTGACGCTGACGCTGTTCGCCTATTTCGGCACGGTGCTGGCGGCCGACGTGGATTGGGGCGCACTGGCGCGCGGTCTGGTGCTGCCGGATTTCCAATGGAGCGCCGAAGCGGCCACCACCATCACCGCCATCTTCGGCACCACCATCAGCCCCTATCTGTTTTTCTGGCAGGCCTCGCAAGAATCCGAGGACATCCGCGAGCACCCCCGCCGCGAACCGCTGACCCAGGCGCCGGAACAGGCCCCCGCCGCCATCGAGCGCATCCGGCAGGACACCTTGGTGGGCATGGGCTTTTCCAACCTGGTGGCGCTGGCGATCATGGTCACCGGCGCGGCGGCGCTGAACGCCCACGGCATCACCGAGGTGGACAACACCGCGCGCGCCGCCGAGGCGTTGCGCCCGGTGGCCGGCGACCTCGCCTTCGCCCTGTTCGCATTGGGCATCGTCGGCACCGGCCTGCTGGCGGTGCCGGTGCTGGCGGGCTCGGCCGCCTATGCCATCGGCGAGGCCCGGCATTGGAAAGTGGGGCTGGGCCGCGAACCGGGCGAGGCCAAGGCGTTCTATGCCACGGTGGCGCTGGCGACGGCGCTGGGCATCGCGATCAACCTGGCCGAGGTCGATCCCATCGCCGCCCTGTTCTGGAGCGCGGTGATCAACGGCATCGCCGCCGTGCCGGTGATGGCCTGCATGATGCTGATGGCGACCCGCCGCCGCGTCATGGGCCCCGCCGTGGTCTCTCGCCCGCTTTTGGTGGTGGGATGGCTGACCACGGCGCTGATGGGCGCCATGGCGGTGGCGATGCTGATCTAACAGGGGCGGAAAACGTCTTTTGGAGTCTTCCATCCTCGTTCTCGTCATGCGCGGGCTTGACCCGCGCATCCATGCGTCGCCACCTACCCCATTGTTTCCAAATGATATTCATGCGGAACTGCGTGAATGGCCGTGTCAAGCACGGCCATGACGAAAGGGGCGAACGGGGCGGTAGGCCCAGTTTTTTCCGCAGCCTGGATCTAACCCCGATCCATGTCGAGCCTCAGGAAGTGGGTGGCGCAGCTGATGCAGGGGTCGTAATTGCGGATGGCCTGTTCCGCCCGCCATTTGATGGTGTCGTCGGGCTGATCCAGATTGGCCTGCACCACCTTGGCAAGATCCAGCTCGATCACCTTCTGGTTCTGGGCGGTGGGCGGAACGATGCGGGCGTCCAGCACGCCGCCGTCCTTGTCGATGCGATAGCGGTGATAGCAGATGCCGCGCGGCGCCTCGGTGCAGCCATGGCCCTCGCCGGCACGGATATCGGCCTCGACGAAGGGCGCGTCGGGTTCGCGATAGCCCTGAACCAAGGCCAGCGCGTCCTCGCACACCTGCACCAGTTCGACGGCGCGCACCACGATGCTTTGGAACGGGTTGCGCACCTCAGGCCCCAGCCCGGCCGCCGTGGCCGCCGCGCGGGCGGTGTCGCCCAGTTTGTCGTAATTCAGGTTATAGCGCGCCAGCGGCCCCACGTGGTGGGCGCTGCCGTTCCTGGCATAGCCGTGCAAGGCATTGGACCATGGCACATGTTCTTCCTCGACGTGATCCAGAAAGGCGGACACCGGGATGTCCAGCCCTTGCGAGGTCACCAGCCGGCCTTCGTGGATGGCGTATTCGTCGGGATGGCGCAGCGCCATGAAATTATAGTCCTGACGGATGTCGGGGAAGTCGAAGCCGCCGACCAGCCTCACCGTTTCGACCGAGGTTTCGACCGCCCATTTCAGATCGTCGGCCAGCGCCGCTATGGCGCGCCGCGACGGCGCCTTGTAAAAGCCGCCGACCCGAAGGTTGACCGGATGGATGGCCCGCCCGCCACCCACCACCTCCAAAATGTCGTTGCCGATCTTCTTGAGCCGCAACGCCTTTTCCACCAGGGAGCGATCGACGGCGGCCAGTTCCAGCGCGTCGGACAGCCCCAGGAAATCGGGCGCGTGCAGCATGTAGACGTGCAGGGCGTGGCTTTCGATCCACTCGCCGCAATAGACCAGCCGGCGCAGGTCGCGGATGGGCCGGGTGACTGTCAGGCCAAGAATGGCCTCCATGGCCTGGGTCGCCCCCATCATGTAGGCGATGGGGCAGATGCCGCAGATGCGGGCGGTGATGTCGGGCACCTCGCGGAAATCCCGGCCTTTCAGGAAAGCCTCGAAAAAACGCGGCGGCTCGAAGATGCCGAAGCGCAATTCCTTCACCTGCCCGTCGCGGATCTTCACCGACAACGAGCCCTCGCCCTCGACGCGGGCAAGGGCCTCGACCTTGATGGTGCGGGTGTCAGCCATGGCTGTCGCCCTCCTTGCGGAATGCGTCGGAATTGGCGTTGAAGTTGCGGAACAGCCGATAAAGCTCGGGCTCGGTCTTGCCCATGGCCTTGAACTGCGCCGCCAACGCCGCCGTGTTGGGCGATTCCGTCGGCCCGAAACAGCCATAGCAGCCCCGGTTGACGCCGGGGCACAGGGTGCCGCAGCCCGCTTGCGTCACCGGCCCCAGACAGGGCTCGCCCGCCGCCACCATGCGGCAGACCACGCCGTTGGCCTTGCATTCCATGCATTGGGAATGACGCGGAATGGTGGGACGGCGGCCGTTCAGGGCGGCGTTCAGCACTTCCAGCAACTGGTATTTGTTGATGGGACAGCCGCGCAGCTCGAAATCCACCGACACGTGATCGGACACGGCGGTCGAGGTGGTCAGGGTGTCGATGTATTCGGGCCGGGCATAGACCTTGCGGATGAATTCCTTGACGCTGGCGAAGTTGCGCAACGCCTGGATACCGCCCGAGGTGGCGCAGGCGCCGATGGTGATCAGCGTTTTCGACAGGCGCCGCACCTCGCGGATGGCCTTGACGTCGTGCGGCGTGGTGATCGAGCCTTCCACCAGCGCCACGTCATAGGGCCCCTTTTCCACCTTGCGGGTGGCTTCCAGGAAATAGCTGATGCGCACCTCGCCGGCCAGGGCCAGCAATTCGTCCTCGCAATCCAGCAGCGTCAGTTGGCAGCCATCGCAGGACGAGAACTTGAACACCGCCAGTTTCGGCTTCTTGCGCTCGGGCATGGCGGCCCCTCCTATAGCTCGGAAATGGCGAACAGGTCGGCGATGCGGTCGTAACGGAACACCGGCCCGTCCTTGCAGACGAAATGCGGGCCCCACTGGCAATGGCCGCACAGGCCGCAGCCGCATTTCATGTTGCGTTCCACCGACAGCCAGATGTGATCGCGCCCGACGCCGCGCTTTTCCATGGCCTGGGCGCCATAGCGCATCATCACCTCGGGGCCGCAGATGAAGGCGGTGGTCTGCAGCGGGTCGAAGCCGCCCTTCATCACCAGATTGGTGACCACCCCCACGTTGCCGCCCCACTTGCCGGTGGCGCGGTCCACGGTGACCAGCACGTCCATGTCGAAGCGGCCGCGCCAGCGTTCCAGTTCCTTCTTGTAGAGGATGTCTTCGGGCGTGCGGGCGCCGTACAGCACCATCACCCGGCCATAGCGTTCACGGTTGGCCATGGCGTGGTAGATGGCGGGGCGCAGCGGCGCCAGCCCGACGCCGCCGGCCACGAAGATCAGGTCGCGGCCATAGGCGGCCTCGACCGGCCAGGTGGTGCCGAACGGCCCGCGCACACCCAAGCTGTCGCCGGCTTTCAACTCGTCCAGGGCCTGGCTGACCGGACCGACGGCGCGGGTGGTGTGGACCAGCCGCGAGCGGTCGGCGGGATCGCCCGAGATCGAGATGGGAATTTCGCCGACGCCGAACACGTACAGCATGTTGAACTGGCCGGGCTGGAACACGAATTCCCAACCATCCTCGGCCACCAGTTCCATGGTGAAGGTGTCGGACAGTTCGCGCCGCACCTTTTCCACCCGGAACAGGCGGGGCAGCATGGGGTCGGCGGCCCGCATCAGGGGGTCTTGGGCGGTCATGACGACTTCGCCTTCTTCTTGGCCGGCTTCTCACCCTTGGCCTTGGCCAGCTTCAGCGCCGCCTTGTCGGCCTGAGCTTCGGCGCGCACGCCTTCCAGCGCGGCGACGGCCGAGCGGTTGCGCCCTTTCGAGGCCTTCACCGCCTTTTCCGTTTTCGGCTTCTTTTCGGCCTTCGGCGCGGCAGCCATGGCGGGACCGTAGAGATCCAGCAATTGCAGGCGCGCCGCCGACAGCCGGTGCGCCATGATAGGCACGAAGCGGCGCAGAACGGCGAAGCCAAGCGCGGGGTCGGCCTCCATCTTCTTCAGCAGGCAGGTGGTGTCGAACGACAGCACCCGCACCGTGGTCTGCGCCCGCGCGGTAAAGGCGGTGCGATGGGGCGGCACCAGCCACGACCAGCCCAGCACCTCGCCATCGGACAGGGTTTCCAGAATGATGGGCTTGCGCACCGGCGCCTCGACCTCGATGGCGACTTGGCCCTGACGGATCAGATAGAACTTGCGCGCCTCGGCGCCTTCGCGGAACAGATGCTCGCCGGCAACGAAGCGTTCGTTGGCGGCACAGCACACCAGCGCCTCGCGCAATGGCGCGTTCAGCCCCTGGAAAAAGGGGTGCTCGTCGATGATGTGGCCGAGATCCTGTGGCTTGACCATGTCCCGTCCTCCCCCTCGTCCTAACCCCTGGCCGCCTTGCGGTCGGCAGCAATGGCGGCCACCTCGGCGGTGATGTCGATGCCCACCGGACACCAGGTAATGCAGCGGCCACAGCCGACACAGCCGGACGTGCCGAACTGATCGGCCCAGGTCGACAGCTTGTGGGTGATCCATTGGCGATAGCGCGATTTGGCCTCGGTGCGCACCGAACCGCCGTGGATATAGGAAAACTCCAGCGAGAAGCAGGAATCCCAGGTCCGCCAGCGTTCGGCATGGTCACCCTTAAGGTCGGTGACGTCCTCGACCGTGGTGCAGAAGCAGGTCGGGCACACCATGGTGCAATTGCCGCAGGTCAGACAGCGCGCCGCCACGTCGTCCCAACGGGGATGTTCGGGCACCGCCTTCAGCCCGGCGGCGGTTTCCCGGTCCATGACCCGGTCCTGGCCGGAACGGGCGGCCTTGCGCGCGGCGGCGGCGGCCGAAAGCTCGGCGGCCGAGGCGTCGGAAGACGGCAGCGCGGCCAGAACCTCGCGCCCCTGCTCGCTGCCGGCATCGGCCAGATAGCGCCGGCCTTCCAGTTCCAGCAGACGGATGTCGAACCCGGCCGTGACCTCGGGCCCGGTGCCCATGGAGGCGCAGAAGCAGGTGCCGCCGCACGCGCCGCATTCCACCGC
>DATGXU010000486.1:0-4503 GCA_035298685.1 Magnetospirillum sp.
TTGCCCTTACCGCCTTGATGCGGAAAATGCTTGTTACCCTGAACGCCATCGCCCGCGACCGCCAGCCCTGGAAGCAAGCTCAGCCCGCTTGACAGCCTCCACGGTAGATGGCCGTGTCAAGCACGGCCATGACGAGAGGGATAACCGGTCCCATCGGGAGCGTTTTTCCGCAGCCTGTTAACGTCATCGCCGGGCTTGACCCGGCGATCTACGGGTCGCCGCGAAACGGTTATTGGTCACAATGGCTTGGGCGTCAACACGTGGATGCCCGCGTCAAGCGCGGGCATGACCACGTTCGGGACGGCAATGGGGTGCCTCCCCGCTCGTCCGCGTTAAGCCCAACAAAAAAGGCGGCACCCGCGGGGGAGCCGCCCTTTTCGTTAATGGCACGACCGCTTTAGTTGCGGGCGCTGTCGGTCGGCCGGCCCTGGCGGGCCTGCATGGCCGACGGCGAGCCGTCGGGCAGTTCGTCGCCGAAGGCGGCGGCGGTGACCGGGATGTAGGGGGCAACCGGGGCCGGAACCGGCGCGGGCTGTTCCTGGGCGACGGCGGCGACCGGCGCCGGAGCGGCGGCCGCCACCCGGGCCGGGGCCTCGGGCGCCTGGGCGGTGCGAGGCTTGGTGATGTCGGTGCGCGCGCCGCTTTGCTGCGGGGCGGCCGGCACCTGCTGGATGCCGTCCACTTCCAGCTTGCCCATGGCGGCCAGCAGCTCGTACGAGTGCTGGATCATGTCGTAATAGGCGCTGGTATAGTTGATGCGGGCGTCGTTGATGCGGGTTTCTTCGTCCAGCACGTCCTGAACGGTGGCCTTGCCGGCCTCGCGGCGCTTCTTCTGCGCCGCCCACACTTCTTCCGCCAGCACCGAGGCGTTTTCCAGCAGAGCCATACGCTCGCGCGCGGTCTTCAGCTTGTGCCAGGTGATCTTCACCGTCTCGGTGACCTTGCGGCTGGCGTAGAGCTGGTTGTCCTTGGACGCCGCATGCTCGAACGACGCCTGGGCGATCTGGGCTTCGGTCTTGAAGCCCGAGAACAGTTCCCAGGTGGCGGTGACCAGCAGCGACCAGTCGCGGCGGACGCCCAACAGGGCGTTTTTGTCGTTTTCGTAATCGGCGCGGCCGACCAGATCGACGTTGGGGTAATAACCGGCTTCGGCGACGCGCTGGCGTTCGCTGGTCAGCTCGATGGTCTTGGCGGCGGTCTGCAGCGTCGGATTGTCGTTCTGCGCCGACCGCACGGCCTCTTCCAACTGGGGCGGGATCAGCGCCTGGGGCACCGGCGGGTCGGACAGATGGGCCACGTCGGGCGCACTGCCGAACACCTGGGTATACTTGGCGACGGCGGCTTCGAAATTGCCTTCGAAGTTGACGCGGCGTTCCTTGGCGACCTGCAGGCGCTGCTTGGCGGCCAGCACGTCCGAGGCGATGCCCGAACCCTTCTGCACACGCTCGTCTTCCAGGTTCAGCTGTTCCTGGATCTTGCGTTCGTTGTCGCGGGCCAGCTGGATCAGGCGAACCTGGCGCAGCACGTCGATATAGCTCAGCGTGCCCTCAAGCAGGGCGTTCTGGCGGGTGGCGCGCAGGTCGGCGGTGGAAATCTCGCGGCTGACCTTGGCGGCTTCCACCTGCGAATCGGTGGCGAAGCCGTCGAACAGGCGCTGGGTCACCACCAGGCCGGCGGTCTCGCGGCCCTTGTAGAAGCGGTCGCCTTCGACCGAGCGGCGGGTGGGGCTATCGATGTATTCCGGGCCGGTGTCGCCCTGCAGGCGCACGGTCGGCAGATATCCGGCGCGAGCGGCGCGAATACCCTCGTCGGCCGAGGACACGCCCTTTTGCTTGGCCTGGATCTGGGGATGGGTGTCCACCAGCCCCTGAAGCTCTTCGACCAGGGTTTGAGCACCCGCGGAATAGGAGCACGTGGTCGCCAGGGCGATCGTGCAACTCGCCAAGAGGCAGAAACGCGATTTCCGAGACTTCAAGATTGCCATCCCCCAAAGAAATTCGCGAATTGGGCCCCCCAATACGCCAACCTGCATGGCTTATACACTGAAAGAACACACCCTGCCTAGTCTTTGGAGTTAAGGGTGCCCGCTATGGGAGGGGGGATCGACGAGCGTGGAACATCGCCGCCAGCAGGCTTGCAGATGCAATCTACAGATGCTGACTTTCAGAGTCGTTCGGCGATATAACGAAAGCTATAGTGAAGTCGGACAACTTTATATAGAAGAGTTTAGCGATATGTGCTCTCATGATGCGAGAATCTTAATCAGGGTGGGATCAGCATGTCGCGCAGGATCTCTCTTTTCACCACCACGCCCATGACCCGTGCCGCACGGGTTTCCGTGCAGTTGGCGGCGGAAATCGTGGCGGGGCGGTTCCCGTCGGGGGCTCGGCTGGACGAGGTTGCGCAGTCGAACCGGCTGGGCGTGTCGCGCACCCCGCTGCGCGAGGCGGTTCGACAGCTGGCCACGCTGGGGCTGGTGGAGAATCGGCCGCATCGCGGTGTGGTTGTGTCGCCGGATGCCGGCGAGGCCCTGTTTGAAACGCTGTCCGAGATGGAGGCCATGTGCGTCCGCCTGGCGACCGAGCGCATGGCGGCGGACAAGCGGGCCGAACTGGAATGGCTGGCCGCCGACGGCCGCGACTGGCTGGGCGCCATCCATCGCGGCTGCGACAACGCCGTTCTGGTGGGGATGCTGGAAACCCTGTGGCAGCCCGTGCTGGCGGGCAGCGCCGCGGGGTCGGGCCTGATGGCGCCAGAGCTTGATCGGGTGCTGGCGCGGCGCATCGTGGTCGCCATCATCAACGGCAGCCGATCGCATGCCGAGGCGGGCATGCGCGACTATGTGCGCGCCGCCGAGGCGGCCTTCGGCCGGCCCCAGGCCAAGGTCGCCGGCATCGGGTGAAGGCCTACAACGTGGACGCGTAGGCCATCACTTCGTGGGTGCCGTCCCAAATCATCCGCACGGCCACATACAGGATGATCGCCAGACCGGCATAGGCGATCCAGCGGAAGCGTTTCAGCAGCCGCGCCACCACGTTGGCGGCCAGTCCCATCAGCGCCACCGACAAGGCCAGACCAATCACCAACACCCACTGATGATCGCGTGAGGCGCCGGCCACCGCCAGCACGTTGTCCAGGGACATGGAGACGTCGGCGACGACGATCTGCCACACCGCCTGGGGAAAAGACTTGCACGAGGTGGCTTCGGTCGCCTCGGCGTCGGCGCATTCCTCCCCGGCCTCGCCCGACAATTCGCGCCACAGCTTCCACGCCACCCACAGCAGCAGCAGCCCGCCGGCCAGCAGCAGACCGACGATCTGCAGCAATTGCACCGTGAAGCTGGCGAACACGATGCGCAACAGCGCGGCGGCGCAGATGCCGATCAGGATGGCGCGCTTGCGCAGCGCGGCGGGCAGGCCGGCGGCAGCCATGCCGACGACGATGGCGTTGTCTCCAGCCAGCGCCACGTCGATGGCGACCACCTGGAACAGGGCGGTGAAGGATTCCCAATGCATGGCGCCGGTATAACCGTTTGGGGCTCAGGGGTAAAGGAAACGGCATATGGCAATGGCGGCGACCAATCCGGCCAGGTCGGCGATCAGGCCGGCCGCCAGCGCATGGCGGATGCGGCGGATGCCGACGGCGCCGAAATAGACGGCGATGACGTAGAAGGTGGTCTCGCTCGATCCGTAAATGGTGCCCAGCAGGATGGAAGCGGGCGAATCCACGCCGATGGCAGGATCGCGCATGTAGCTGGCCAGCAGCCCGAACGACCCCGACCCCGACAGCGAGCGCATGCCGGCCATGGCCAGCGCCTCGGGCGGCACGCCCAACGGCGCCAGCAGGCGGCCCAGCGGGGCCAGCACCGCATCCATGGCCCCCGAGGCGCGGAACATGCCCACCGCCACCAGGATGGCCACCAGATAGGGGATGATGCGCACGGCGATGGTGAAGCCCTCGCGCGCGCCTTCCACGAAGCATTCATAGATGGCGACCCGCCGCGCCAGCCCAAAGCCCAGCAGACCGACGATCATGCCGGGAACGATCCACGGCCCCAGCGCCGCCCCCTTCAACGCCATCAGCGGAATGAAGCCCAGCAGCACCGCCACAGCCAGCCCGCAGGCCCAGGCGGGGGCGGGGGGAATTGGCGGCTCGTCCATGTCCTGATGCTCGGGCTCGTGCTTGGGGTGGGGCGGCGATTTGCCCTGCAGCAGCCGCGCCGCCGCCACCGCGACCACGGTCGAAGCCAGCGTGGCCGCCAGGGTGGGAGCCACCACCGCCGCCGGGTCGGCGGCGCCCAGGCCGGCGCGCAGGGCGATGACGCCGGTGGGCAGAATGGTGATGCCGGCGGTGTTGATGGCCAGGAACAGCACCTGGGCGTTGCTGGCGACGCCCTTGGTCGGGTTCAGCCGATCCAACTGTTCCATGGCGCGAATGCCGAACGGGGTGGCGGCGTTTCCCAGACCCAGGATGTTCGCGGCGACGTTCATCACCATGGCGCCC
>DATGXU010000487.1:0-11976 GCA_035298685.1 Magnetospirillum sp.
ATCGTGGCCTTGGACGATGCGGTCGCGGCTGCGGCCGGGGGCGAGCTTCGGGGGCGCCTTGACCAAGCGGCACGCGGCTTTGCCGCCGACATGGCTGCCGCCGCCTGGGGCAGGGTGGCGTTGCCCGGTGTTGCCGATCCGGTGACGGTGGCGCACTTCGTCGATCCGGCGTGCCCGTTGCTCAAGCATTTCTTTCGCCGCGACCATGGCGACGCGGTGCTGGCGGTCAGTTGGACCTTGGCCGGCGGCGAGTGGCGCCACGTGATCAGCGTGCAGGCCGAATGCGGGCTGGCGCTGCCGGGCCTGGGGGCCGCGCTGGAACAGGCGGAACGCAAGGCCGAGGAGGGCCGAACCCTGCGCCCCGGCCGCGAACGGGTGCAGGCGGGCAGCGGCCGCTTCGGCGGCGACGTGGTGTCGCCGTGGTATGACGGGCGCGGCCACGATTTCACCATCGTCGATTCCCCCAGCGTTGGCGCGGGCGAAACCGCCCGCTGCGCCTCGCTGCTGTCGCCCGCCCGGGTGTGGGACGTGATTACCTCGCTTTATGCCGTCGACAAGGAGCTTCCGACGCCGTGACGCTGCAGGAACTTACGCAAGAATGCGCGCGCATGTTGCCCCACCTGATCGAATTGGTGGGCGAAAAGGCCGAAGCGCCGGAATTCGAACAGGCCTATGCGCTGCTGAAACGGGCCAAGGCGCGCCTGTCGGGCAGCGGCGTGGCCGCAAGCCTGGGCCTGTCCGACGACGAATTGGGCACGTTCGAAAAGTTGCTGCGCGACCTGGGCAACCGCACCCGTGTCGAGCCGGTGGGCGACGCCGCCATCCGCAACGCCATGATCGCCGCGCTGCGCTTCCTGGATTTCTGCACGCTGATCGGCAACCGGCTGGACCGGCGCGAGCTCGAGGCGCGGCTGCTGCCCGCCACCGACGACGAACTGGCGCGCAAGCAGTTGCGCGCGCTGGAACTGCTGCTGCGCAGCCTGGTGACCGAACGCTATGGCGGCCAGGAAAAGCTGCGCGAGGCCTTGGGCAAGCTGTATGGCGAGGAACAGGTCAAGAAATGGCTGGCCAGCGCCGATCCCGGCGACCTGCTGTCGGGCACGGTGTTCAGCGACCTGGCCGGCATGTTCGTCAACAAGCGCGAGTACCCGGAACGCTATCAGGACCTGTTCAAGGACACCGATTACCTGATCTACCTGAAGGAACAGCGCCAGACGCTGCAGGCCTTTTTGGACGACGTGCGCCGCTTCCGCAACGTGGTGGCGCACAACAAGCGCATCAGCCCGGTCCAGCTGACGCTGCTGGACCTTTACTACCGTGAATTCGTCGATCCGGTGGAACAGGCTCACAAGCAAGGGCGCGTTGCCGTCAACCCCGCCGACTTCCTGACCGTGGGCAAGGATGCCCTGGACGGCTATTTCAAGGGGTTGCGGGAAGACACCCAGGCCATCCGCGACGACATTCAGCTGCTGACCACCATCACGCGGGCCATCGACCAGCGCACGGTGATGATCGCCTGGGGCGTCAAGGCGCTGATGGTCGCCACCGTGATCAGCTCGCTGTTCGGCGCCTGGGAAGTGGCGCTGTACCTCTATAATCGCTGGGAAACCCGCGAACTGGCGGCCCGCTTCGCCGACGTGGCCAGCGACATCTATCATCAGGAAAACAACCCCGAAGTCGCCACCGCGCTGCTGAACCGCGCCATCGAACTGCAAGAGGGCAATCCGCGCTTCCGCACGCTCAAGGCCTATATCGACGGCATGGCCTCGGTGCGGGAATTGCTGAACCTGGACCGGCCGCTGACCAAGGAGGAACTGGACCGCGCCCACTTCGCCCTGGCCAACGCCGCATGGCTGGAGAAGCTGGACCCCAAGGCCGCCGAGGCCTACATCCTGCGCGGCCAGATCTATATGGCGCTGGGGCAGTGGGATCAGGCCCGCACCGCCCTGGAAACCGCCATTCGGCTCGAACCCGACAACGATTTCGCCTATACCCGCCTGGGGGCGCTCAAGCAAAGCCAAAAGGACGCGCCGGGCGCGCTGGCCATGCTGGACAAGGCCCTTGCCATCAATCCCAAATCCAAATGGGCGTGGCTGTGGAAGGGCGTGGTCTACGGCGAGATCATGGAGGACTGGGACAAGGCGCGCGACGCCTATGACCATGCCCTGGCGCTGGACCCCCGCTTCGACATGGCCCATTACAACATCGCCTGGTCGTGGCTGCAGACCCAGCCCAAGAACTACGCCAAGGCCCGCGCCGCGCTGGAAGAGGCGCTGAAGATCAATCCCAATTACAAAGAGGCGCTGTACGCCCTGGGCATGGTCTACGGCTACCAGAACCAGTACGAGCCGGCGAAAACCTATCTGGGCAAGGCGCTGGCGGTGGACCCGCGCTATACCACCGCATGGAAATGGCGCGGCGTGGTCAACGACGAAACCGGCGACTACGCCCAGGCGCTGGCCGATTTCGGCCATGCCATCGAGCTGTCGCCCGGCGACGCCGACGGCTATGTGCGGCGTGCCCGCGTGCTGCGCCGCACCCAGCAATACAACCAGGCCGTCGCCGATCTGGCCTTTGCCGGCCAGCTGGCGCCGCGCAACTTCCGCATCTGGCTGTATCAGGGCGAGATCCTGGCGCTGACGGGTCAGCTGCCCCAGGCGCTGGAGAACTTCAACAAGGCGCTGGAGATCGACCCCAACGCCGAGATGGCACTGGCCGGCCGGGCCGAGGTCAAGGCCGCCCAGGGCGACGTCGCCGGCGCCGAGGCGGATTTCGCCGAGGCGGTGGCGCGGGTGAGATATCGCCCGGAACGGGTGTTCCGGATGCGCGGACAATTTCTGGAAAGCCGCGGACGGGTGGACGAGGCCTTGGCCGATTACCACACCGCCCGCACCGCGGCTCCGCGCGACTTCGATGTGTGGCTGGCCGAGGCTCGGCTGCTGGTTCGCCTGAACCGGTGGGACGACGCCGCCCAGGCGGTCAACGCGGCCATTCAGCTGCGACCGCAGGATCAGTCGGCCATCGAGCTGCGCAACCGGCTGCGCGGGGGGAAAGCGCGGCCGTGATTTCTCTGTCGAGAGAGGGGAGAGGACCAAACATCATGCGTGCAACTCACGGTATGGCGCTGGCGGCAGTATTGGGGCTGTCGGCCTGCGTTCCCGACAAGATGGGCCAGCCGCCCGTCACCAACAGCAACATCAACATGGGCCAGAACGCCTATGTGGCCTGTTCCAACATGCCGCTGCATGCCCAGCCCAGCGGATTTTCGCCGGTTCTCGGCACGCTGGCCTATGGCGCTTCGGTGAAGGCGCTGGATTATGCCGGCATCTACCAGATGCCCGAATCGCAGCAGGACAAGACGGCCAACAACGCCGACACCCGCATTTCCACCAGCATGAAGAACATGGGGGCGGCCTGGGTGAAGGTGAACGCCGACGGCACCGTGGGCTATGCCGCCAATTCCTGTCTGGTGGACCGCGCGCTGCTGGATCGCCAGGACCCCAGCGGGCGGGCGCGTGCCGCCACCGGCCAGACCGCCCGCCGCTTCACCGAGGACGAGCGCGGCGACCAGCGCGTCAATCGTGGCGGCCTGGGCGTGGCTGCCGCCTGTTCCGGCCCCAATTGCTCGAACACCGACGCGGTGGACAAGCTGATCCAGTCAACGCCTTCGTCGAACCCGTTCGTTGATGACGCCGCCTTCCGTCAGGCCGGCCGGCTGGGAGAATTCAAATGATCAGCCGTCGTCGCTTTCTTGCCGCCGCCGCCGCGTCCGTGGCGGTGCCCGGTGTCGCCGCCGCCCAGGGCATCAACTTCACCGGCATCGGCCAGGCCCTGCTGAGTGCCGAGAAAAACCGCACCGGTCCGGTGGACCATTACCTGATCGGCCGCCAGGCGGCGGCGGAACTGGCCGCCCAGGCCCCCTTGCTGCCGGCCGACCATCCGCTGTGCGACTATGTCCGCAAGGTGGTGCACACGCTGGCCCTGGCCTCCAACGCCCCCTATGTCTATCAGGGGCCGGTGGTCGGCATCCTGGATACCAACCAGATCAACGCCTACGCCATGCCCGGCGGTTTCATCCTGCTGACCACCGAACTGCTGAAGTTCCTGAAAAGCGAGGACGAACTGGCGGCCATGATGGGCCACGAACTGGGCCACATCGAACTTCAGCACGCGCTTTACGAACAGAAGAACGCGGAAGCGAAGAAGATGTTCGACCAGGCCAGCAACGGCCGGTTCGCCCAGAGCCTGAATGCCATGATGCCGATGATCAAGACCGGCTACAGCATCGAGATCGAGGCGGAAGCCGACGCCCGCGCCACCGCGCTGTGCGCGGCGGCCGGCTATGACCCGCGCGCCCTGGTCACCGTGCTGGAACGCTTCAAGGCACGCACCAATTCCTATGGCGGCGCCCAGTATCCGTTGAAGCGGGCGGAAATGGTGGCCAAGGCCTCGGCCAATCTGAAGGTGCCGTCGGACGACGCCATCGCCGCGCGCACCGCGCGCTATCAGCAGGCGCTGACCGCGCCCCTGCAGCCGCCGGCTCCGCCGCCCGCCAAGCCGGAAAGTGCCGCGCCGACCAGGAAAAAGAAGTAACGGCAAACGGTGCCGGCGCTGCCGAGACGTTTCGGCAGCGCCGGTACACCTTGTCAATAAGCTCCGCCGCCGGCCGTCCAGAACAGCAGATTGCGGGTTTGTTGCTGAATATCCTCGATCGGGCCGGAACAGGCGGCTTGGTCGCGATATTTGCCTGCCAGTTCGACCACCGTGTCCCATTGCCGCAAAAAGGCCGCCACACATTCCGGATCGAAATGGCGGCCGCTCTGTTCTTCCACGTATTGGCGCGCCTGCATCAACGGCCACGCCTTCTTGTAGGGGCGGTCGCTGGTCAGGGCGTCGAACACGTCGGCCAGGCCGGCGATCCGTCCGACGATCGGGATCAGGCCATCGGCCAAACCATTGGGATATCCGGTGCCGTCGAAGCGTTCGTGGTGGGAACGGGCGATGGTCGCCGCAGTCTTGATCAATGGCGCCGAACCTCCCGACAGGATGTCGGCGCCAAAGGCGCAATGGCGCCGCATCAGCGTCTGTTCGTCTGCGGTCAGTGGTCCCGGCTTCAGCAGAATGTGGTCGGGAATGCCGATCTTGCCGATGTCGTGCATGGGGGCGGCGGCAAGAATCAGGTCTGCCGCGTCCTTCGGCTGGCCCAGGCCCAGCGAAATCAGGCGGCAATAGCCGGCCATGCGCACCAGATGGTGCGCCGTTTCCGGGTCACGGAATTCGGCAGCGCGTGACAGGATCAGAATGGCTTCGCGCTCGCGGTCCACGATCGATTGGGTGGCCTTGGCAACCTCGCGGCCAAGCCATTGAGCGCGATCGGCCAAGGCCAGATGGCTTTGGTACATTTTCAGCGAGTTGCGGACGCGGGCCAGAAATTCCACCTCGTCCACCGGCTTGGTCAGGAAATCGGTGGCGCCCAGGCGCAGGGCGCGTCGGCGGACATCCCGCTCGCCGCACGCCGTGACCATGATCACCGGAACTTCTGCGCAGCGTGGATGGCCCCTGAATTTGTGGATGAACTGCAAGCCATCCGGTGGCGGCATGTTGTAGTCGACCACCACCAGATCCACCGAATTGCTCATGCACCACTGAAGCGCGGCGGCGGATTCCTGAAAGGCTATCACGTCGCAGCCTTTGATCGCCCGCAGCATCTCGGTATGGGCCTGCAACGCGCTTGGGCTGTCGTCGATGATCGCTACCCGCATGCTGACCGCCTGACAGTTGTTCTGCGCCGATTATGCGCTGCGGCAGACATTGAAAATCTCATCCATGGGGTGGACTTGGCGTGCTCCAGTGGAAGGGTAGCCCCCCCGATATCCCCCCTTTGAGGGACAGGTGAATGCCCCAAAGCAAGACCAAAGTCGTGATATGGGGGGTTCGTTAGAAGGGGGGATATCATTCTTGTCTTTGATCAATTAAGCGCCTTACCGTTGGGGAAGTATTGCGATGGTGGCGTAAATGGCTGGTGACGAAGTTTCCAATGTTCCAGGAACTGTCAGGCTTTGTGCCACTCAATTGTTAAGGTCAATTGATGCGACACATGACGTGTTAATGGATCATCTTGCGGCCGGAACATGCGTTGTCGTCGACGCTTCCTGTGTCGAGGAAGCGGATTTGACGTTCATCCAGTTGATGGTGTCTGCGCGCAAGACCGCCGAGCATTACGGCGCGACCTTGTCGGTCAAGGACGTACCTTCGGTCCTCACCACTCTGCTCGCGCGGTCCGGTATCAAACCTGGGGGCGAATGCGACCCCTTCACCAACGGGGGCGGGCCATGACCAAGACCATCTTCACGATCGACGATTCGGCGAGTATGCGCCAGATGGTGCGGCTGACCCTGGCCGGCGCTGGCTATCAGGTGGTCGAGGCTGCCGACGGCCGCGAGGCGTTGGAAAAGATCGGTGCGTTCGCGCCCAGCATGGTCGTCACCGACCTCAACATGCCGGTGATGGATGGCCTGACGCTGATCCGGAACCTGCGGGCGCTGCCAAGCTGCAAGGGCATTCCCATCGTCTTCCTGACCACCGAATCCGACGAGGCGAAGAAGCGTGAGGCCAAGGATGCCGGCGCCACCGGCTGGCTGACCAAGCCGTTCAAGCAAGAGCAATTGCTGGCCGTGGTGAAGAAGGTGCTGGGGTGATGGCGGCCGATCCCGCCGAAACCTTCCGGCAAGAGGCGCAGGACCTGTTCGAGCAGCTCGAGCAGGCGCTGCTGGACCTCGAGGCCCACCCCGATGACATGGAGCTGATTGGCACGGCTTTTCGGGCGTTGCACACGCTCAAGGGTTCCGGTGCCATGTTCGGCTTCGACGCGCTGTCGCATTTCGCGCACCAACTGGAAGCCGCCTTCGATTTGTTGCGCCACGGCACCATTTCACCAAGCGCGGAATTGATCGCCTTGGCGCTTGCGGCCAAGGATCATCTGCGCGCCCTGCTGGAAGGGACAGCGGACTCGGAAGATCCCAATGGTTTGTTCCTGCAGGATCGCCTGAAGGCTGTCGTGGTGCCGACGCAGGCGGCGCAGGTGTCCACTCCGAGCGAGCCTGTTTCCGATGGAGACGGCCCCCAAACCTGGCGGATCCATATGGAACTGCCGCCCGCATGCATGAACACCGGCACCAATCCGCTGCTGCTGCTGGACGAACTGCGCGAGTTGGGCGACTGCACGGTGATCGCCCATTGCGGCGACGTGCCCCTGTTGGACAGCCTGGACCCGTCGCGCCTCTACATGTCGTGGGAAGTGGTCCTGACCACCGAACAGCCGCGGGGCAACATCGAGGACGTTTTCATTTTCGTCCGCGACGAGATGGCTTTGACCATCGAGCCCGTGGAACGGGCTGCCGATAAACGCTTGGGCGAAATACTGGTGGAACGCGGCGAGGCCACCCAGTCCGCCATCACCCAGGCCCTGGCCGCCCGTCCGCCGCTGGGCGAGCTGCTGGTGGAAAGCGGCGCCGTGCCCGTCGCACGGGTCGAGGCGGCGCTGGCCGAGCAGGCGCACGCCCGCGCCCAGCAACCGCCGGCGGCCCGGCAAGCCGGCCAGGAAAGCATCCGGGTATCTGCCGACCGGCTGGACGAACTGATGGACCGGGTGGGCGAATTGGTCATCAGCCAAGCCCGCCTGAAACAGCTGGTCGCCGCCCACGACGATATTTCGCTGAAAGCCGTAACCGAGGAAATCGAGCGGCTGATCGCCGAATTGCGCGACACCACCATGGGCATCCGCATGGTGCCCGTGGCCTCGCTGTTCAACCGCTTCCGCCGTCTGGTCCACGATCTGTCCAAGGATCTTGGCAAGGAAGTGGAATTCGTTACCTCGGGTGAGGAGACGGAGCTGGACAAGACGGTGATCGAACGCCTGAACGATCCCCTGGTGCACATGGTCCGCAACAGCATCGACCACGGCCTGGAAACGCCCGACGAGCGCGAGGCGGCGGGAAAGCCGCGCCAAGGCAAGGTGCACCTGTCGGCCAGCCATGCGGGCGCCCAGGTTCTTATCTCGATTCACGATGACGGCCACGGTCTGGACGCCGAGCGCATCCGTGCCCGCGCAGTGGAAAACGGCCTGATCGAGGCCGATGCCCAGATGTCGGCCGCCGAACTCTATCAGCTGATCTTCGCCCCCGGCTTTTCCACCGCCCACGAAATCACCAGCGTTTCGGGGCGCGGCGTCGGCATGGATGTGGTCCGGCGCACCATCGAAAGCCTGCGCGGCACGGTCGAGGTGGACAGCTCGCCCGTCAGCGGCACCGTGGTCACCCTGCGACTGCCGTTGACCCTGGCCATTATCGACGGGTTGCTGGTGCGGGTTGGCGATGGCTGTTACGTGCTGCCGCTTTCCGTGGTGGAGGAATGCGTCGAGCTGACCGCTGCCGACGACGCGCGTTCCAACGGCCGCAATTTCCTCAACATTCGCGGCGATCTGGTGCCGTTCCTGCGCCTGCGCGTCCTTTTCCAGTCGCCATTGCCGCCGGCTCCTTACCAGAAGGTGGTGATCGTCTCGGAAGGCGACCAGCGCGTCGGCCTGGTGGTGGACGAGGTCATCGGCGATCACCAGACCGTCATCAAGTCGCTGTCGCAACTGCATGAAGACGTCGAGTGGTTCTCGGGCGCCACCATTCTTGGCGATGGCGGCGTCGCGCTGATTTTGGACATCGCCCATCTGATCGAACTTGGCCAATCAAGCGAGGATTCGCACAGGGGGGCCGCATGAGCCAATGGAGTGGACATCGCACCCTCGAGGTGGTGACCCTGGGCCTGGATGGCGAGGTGTTCGCCATCGATGCGGGCATCGTCCGCGAAATCCTCGACATCGTTCCCGTCACCCGGGTGCCGGGGGCCAATCCTTTGGTTGGCGGCCTGATCAACGTGCGGGGCAAGGTGGTGCCCTTGGCCGATCCACGCGTTCGTTTGGGCATGCAGATTCGGCCGCCGACTATCGACAGCCGCATCCTGGTGATCGAGGCCGAGTTGAAGAGCGGGCCGGGCATCGTCGGCCTGTTGGCCGACAAGGTGTACGAGGTGACCGAGGTCGCCGCCTCGGCCCTTGAGGAAACGCCGCGCCTGGGCATGCGCTGGCCGCCGCACCTGATCCGCTGCATCGGCAAGCGCAACGACGACTTCGTCATCGTGCTGGAAATCGGCCGCCTGTTTTCTACCAACGAACCGCCCGTGTCCGTGAACGCGGGCGAATCCAAGAACGACTCGGCGTCTGCCTAATGGGCTGCCTTTTGGAAGGGGACCTGCCATGCGCATGTCGGTAAAACTCAAGCTCGCCGTTTCATTCGGCCTCATCATCGTTCTTTCCGCCGGGGCGGCGATCATCGGCGTCAACAGCCTTCGGGAAATGGACGCCACCGCTCGCGGGTTGGTGCATGGCCCGGCCAAACGAGAGACGATCGTGCTCGAGATGAACGCCAACTTCATCGCTGCGGTGAAGGCGGAAAAGAACCTGATCCTGGCGACGACCGACGACGCCATGGATCGCTACGACAAGGAATTGCTGGGTCTGCGCGACGAGGTGCGGTCGTTGCGCGATCAATACCGCGGCCTTGCCGGCGACGAGGGGCGCAAGCGGCTGGATGCCTTTTCCAGCGAGTGGGATCGCTATGTGGCGGTTCAGGACAAGGTGCGCGAACTGGCCAAGCTGAACAGCAACCTCAAGGCCCGCGACATCAGCATGAAGGTGGCGGCCCCGGTGTTCCAGCCGATGATCGACGGCTTGCGGGCACTGTCGCAGCGCCTGGAGGGCTCTACCGGCGAACGGGCCAAGGCCCAACTGTCGCTTGAGCGCATGACGGGCCGCACCATCGAGGCGGCCAAGGAAACCAAGAACGCGCTGTTGCTGACCAACGTGGCCGCCATGGAGCCATTCGAACGCGCCACCAACGAGGCCATTTCCGACGTTCGCCAGATGCGCGACGTCATTCGTCCTGCTCTGACCGACGACGAACGGCGCCAGTTCGACCAATTGTCAGGCCAGTTCGAACGGTGGGCCAAGATGGCGAACGACGCGCTGGCGTTGAACCGCGAGAACGGCAACACCCGAGCTTTCGAATTGTCCGCCGGCCAAGGGCGGCAGATTCTCGACCGCGCGCAGCACATTCTGGATTCGATCCTCGAACTGAACCAGACCCAGATGCAGGAGGCTATCCGCGCCGCCGAGGAAAGCGCCGCCCGTGCCCAGACCACCCTGATGATGGTGGTGCTCGCCGCCACGCTGATCGGTATCGGCGCGGCGATCTGGATCGCGCTGAATATCAGCCGTGGCCTGTCGCAGTCTCTTGCCTTGGCCAATGCGGTCGCGACCGGCGACCTGAGCCAGCGGATCAGCGTGTCCAGCAACGACGAAATCCGCGATGTGGTGGACGCGCTGAACCGGATGACCGGCAATCTGCGCGCCACCGCCGAGGTCGCCGACGCCATCGCCAACGGCAACCTTGGCGTCCGGGCCAAGCGGCTTTCCGATCAGGATACGTTGGGCATCGCCCTGGAAACCATGCTCGAGAAGCTGCAGACCGTGGTCAGCGAAGCCAGCGCCGCCGCCGACAACGTCTCCTCGGGCAGCCAGGAACTTTCCGCCAGCGCCGAGCAACTGAGCCAGGGCTCGACCGAGCAGGCCTCGGCCACGGAACAGGCTTCGGCCTCCATGGAGGAGATGGCCTCGAACATCAAGCAGAACGCCGAGAACGCCAGCCAGACCGAACGCATCGCCCGCCAATCGGCCAAGGACGCACAAGTCAGCGGCGAGGCCGTGACCCGGGCGGTGCAGGCCATGCAAACCATTGCCGAGAAGATTACCATCGTGCAGGAGATCGCCCGCCAAACCGATCTGCTGGCGCTGAATGCCGCCGTCGAGGCGGCGCGGGCCGGCGAACATGGCAAGGGCTTCGCGGTGGTGGCGTCGGAAGTGCGCAAACTGGCCGAACGCAGCCAGGCGGCGGCGGCCGAGATCAGCGGGCTGTCGTCGGAAACAGTGAAGGTTGCCCAAGAGGCCGGCGAAATGCTGGCGAAGCTGGTGCCCGACATCAAAAAAACGGCGGAACTGGTCGAGGAAATCACCGCCGCCTGCCGCGAGCAGGATATCGGTGCCGACCAGATCAACCAGGCGATCCAGCAGCTCGACAAGGTCACGCAGCAGAACGCCAGTGCCTCCGAGCAGATGTCGGCGACTTCCGAGGAGCTGGCGTCGCAGGCCGAAGCGTTGCAGCACACCATCGGCTTCTTCAATATCGATGGCGGCAAGAACGAAATGCGTAAGCCCGCTCCGCGGCAGGAGCCCCGGTTGATCGCCGCGCGTCCGGCGCCTGCCGTGACCAACCGGGCCAAGCCGGTCCCCCCTCGCAAGCCGAACGGCATAGGTCGCTCGGGCGGCGCCGGCTATGCCTTTGACCTTTCGGGCGGACCCGACGGCCAGGATGCCGAATTCGAACGCTGCTGACGGGGGAGCAGTCATGGATGGCAACGCGAAATCCTTGGCCGAATGTGGGCAAGTGGTCACCTTGGGCATCGGCAACGAGGTTTTCGCGGTGCCGGTCGAGCGGGTGCGTGAAATCTTGGATCTGGCGCCGATCACCCATCTGCCTTACGCCCCACCTTATCTGTGCGGACTGGTGGACGTGCGGGGGCAAGGCGTGGCGGTGGTCGATCTGCGGCTGAAGCTGGGATTGCCGGGGCGGGAACCGACGGCGCACACCCGCATCCTGGTGCTGGAGCACCATATGGCGGGGAACGAACTGGCGTTGGGGCTGCTGGCCGACAGGGTGTTCGAAGTGACCGCCCTTGACGCCGGCCCGCCCATCACCTCGCCCGAAATCGGTCGGCGGTGGAAATCGGACTACATCGACCGCATCGGCCGGCGCGGACAGAACTTCGTCATCGTGCTGGATCTCGCGGCGCTGTTCGCCGACGACGATCCGC
>DATGXU010000488.1:0-2359 GCA_035298685.1 Magnetospirillum sp.
GGTCCACTGGTCGGGCCGCGCCTCGCCCGGCGAGCGGAACAGGAACGGCTGACGGGGGTCTTCACTGCCCAGGGCCACGGCGATGCCCACGCCCTCGGGCAAATAGGGCGGCCGGTATTCCCAGGTGGGGAACGGGATGCGGCCGCGCAGGCCGATGCCGAAGGGCGAGGCGCCGCTGTCGCGCCAACGCGACCTTTCGGCCAGCCGCGTGCGGGCGACGCTGACCGAGGCGAGTTCGCCCTGATCCTCGGCCCACAGCAATTCCAGATAGGCGTTGTCGAAACAAACGCAGATGTTCGCCGTCCCCTGTCCGTCATGGGTGCGGCGAAAGCTTTCGGTCAGTCCGCATGCGTCCAACGCCGCCAGCGCGGCGGCGCGGTCGTCAACAAACGCGAAAACGTGGCACAGGCTGGTATCCATCGGACAAAGCTACGCGGGCGGGGCGCTCAACACAATGGGGCATTCACCCCAGGCGCTCAATTGGCGAGGTACCCCCTATTCGGTAATGACTCGATTGGCGCTCTCGACCAACCTACCCCCGACGACAGACACCACGGAGACATATCCCCCATGGTCCAATTGGTCGGGTTCGACGCCGCCGAGGAAATCCTGGTGACCGGTCTGGTCGCCCAGTTCGCCGCCGACGACTTCGTGATGGGCGAGCTGCGCCGCTCCGAGAAACGCGAGCTGCCCGGCTACCACGGCAAGGTGGTGCCGGTGGCCTGCGACCGTACCGACCGCTTCCACATGACCATGTTGCTGGCCAGCCTGAACCCCTTCACCGTGGCGCACGAACTGGCCCACGTCTCGGACATCTCGACCCGGCGGCGCGAGTCGCGCGACCATCTGTCGCTGGAAATGTCGAACGGCTGGCATCTGGCGCACCGCATGTCCAGCGAGTACTACGCCAACCGCGTCGCCTGCACCTATGTGGACGAGCACGACATCTTCAAGGCGTTCCAGAGCGACAGCACCGGCCTGCGCCAGGCGGTGGCCGGCGGCGACTAGGCGTCGACGCTGATCCACTATGCGCTGCTGCTGGGCATCATGCACGGCATGGACCGGCTGGATTGCGACCCCATGAAGCTGGTGGGCGCCTCGATCCGGCTGCCCAAGGCGGTGGAAGACGGTATCGACAGCTTCCGCCATCAGGCCGCCACCTTCTTCGACGGTTACGGCGAGGACGACATGCTGGCGGCCGCCTGATCCGCTGACCGCAGGCTATCCCAGCGTCTCGTAGTCCATGGCGGCATCGCGGCGGCCTTCCACCACCGCCTTCAGCACCACGGTGACCAAGGCCAGCAGGGTCAGCACCGAGGCGGCGGCAAAGGCGCCCGAACTGTCGTAATCGTGATAGAGCAGGTCGATATAAAGCGGCAGGGTGTTGGTTTCGCCGCGAATGTGCCCCGACACCACCGACACGGCGCCGAATTCCCCCAGCGAGCGGGCGGCACACAGGATCAGGCCGTAGAACAGCGCCCATTTCACATTGGGCAGAGTGATCCTGAGGAAGGTGCGCAAGCCCCCCGCCCCCAGCACCAGGGCGGCCTCTTCCTCGTCGGTGCCTTGCAACGTCATCAGCGGCATGACCTCGCGGGCGACGAAGGGGCTGGTGACGAACAGCGTTGCCAAAATGATGCCCGGCACCGCAAACATGATCTTGATATCATGATCTGACAACCACTCGCCCAACAGGCCCGAACTGCCATACACCATCAACGTCGCCACGCCGGCGACGATGGGCGACACCGAGAACGGCACCTCGATCAGGCTGACCAGCCATTTCTTGCCCTGCCAGCGGAACTTGGTCACCGCCCACGCCACCGACAGGCCGTAGATCGCGTTGATCGGCACCACCACGGCGACGGTCAGCAGCGACAGGAAGATGGCGTGCAGCGCCTCGGGCGCCGAGATGGCCCGCCACCAGCCGTCCACGCCCTTGCCGAAGGCATGGACAAAAACGATGCCCGTGGGCACGCCCAGAACCACCAATGCCAGCAGCACGGCAAGCCCGATCAACACCCGGCGGCCGATGCTGGATTTCTGGCGGTGATGACGATGGTGAACGGCCATGGCTGGAATCATGGCTCAGCCCCTGTCCAGATAGCGTTGCTGCCACGCCTGCAGCGCGTTGGTGGCCAGCATGACCAGGAACGCCACGGCCAGCACCACCGTGGCGATGGCGGTGGCGGCGCCGTATTCGTATTCCTCGAGCCGGATATAGATCAGCAGCGCGGAAATCTCGGTTTCGAACGGCCGGTTGCCGGCGATGAAGATGATGGCGCCGAACTCGCCCAGGCAGCGGGCAAAGGCCAAGGTCACGCCGGCCACCAGGGCCGGCGCGATGGTCGGCAGAACC
>DATGXU010000489.1:0-6531 GCA_035298685.1 Magnetospirillum sp.
TCGGCCATCTGCGACTGGGCCGCCGCCTGGGTTTCCGCCAGTTGCGCCAGCCGTCCGGTCAAGGTCGCCTGGGCCTGGGCGACGCCTTCCACCGCGCGCGCCATGGCGTCCTCGCGGCCCGAGCCGCCCTGCTGGCGCACCACCGCCCACGCCGCCACGGCCACCGCCATCAGGGCGACCAGCCCCACAATCACCACCGTCGCGTCCAATTCCTACTCCTCCGATGCCATGGTCCCGCCGTTTTCATATCATACAACTGGACCCATGAAGACGAGTTGGAGCCCTTTGCCATGAGACGGCGCATCGCCCTGGTCACCACCGCGGCCCTTATCCCTCTGCTGGCCGCCGCCGGTTTCGCCGACACCGTGCTGGCACCGGCCGACCGCAGCGGCCTGGCCCTGACGCTGACCCAGGACGACGTCGCCCTGGTGCGCGACCGCCGCACGGTGGCGCTTGAGCGCGGCCCCCAATTGCTGCTGGTGGAAGGGGTGGCGCGGCAGGCGCGCGACAGCTCGGCCGTGCTGAGCGGCAACGGCGTGGCGGTCAGCGAACAGGGGTTCCAGTTGGCCGGCATCGACGCCGACGCGCTGCTGGCCGCCTCGGTCGGCAAGGAGGTGACGGTGGTGTGGCGCGACGGCGCCGGAGCCGAGCGCGAGGAACGGGCCAAGGTGATTTCCGCCGGGCCGCAGCCGGTGTTCCAGGTGGGCGGCAAGGTGGTGGCGGGCAGTCCGGTGCGGGTGCTTTACGACGCGTTGCCGCCCGAGCTGCGCACCCTGCCGGCCTATCGCGCCAATGTGGCCGTCGAGGCGGCGGGCAAGCGCGACGTCGAGCTGTCGTACCTGACCGCCGGCCTGTCGTGGCAGGCCGATTATGTGGCCGAGATGTATCCGGGCGACGACAAGCTGGCGCTGTCGTCGTGGGCGACGCTAGCCAACGCCGCCGGCAGCGACTTCGCCAACGCCCGCGTGCAGGTGATGGCGGGCGAGGTCAACACCGTCGGCGACACTTCCCCCGTCCCGCGCGGCGTCCGTCTGGAAAAGGCGCTGATGGCCGGCGCGGCCATGGCGGCGCCGGCGCCGGCCAGCCGCCAGGCCGTGGGCGGCTATCATCTTTATACGCTGCCGCAGCCGGTCAGCCTGAGGGACGGCGAGCGCAAGCAGGTGGCGCTGATGCCGCCCCAGCAAATGGCGGTCGAGCGCGTGCTGACGCTTGATCCACTGCCGCCCCATCTGTGGCGCGACCGCGCCCCCGAACAGGAGGCCGAACATCCGCAAACCGTGCTGAAACTGAAGAACGGCAGCGCCGAACCGCTGCCCGCCGGCACCATCCGGGTGTTCCAGCGCGCCCGCGACGGCGGCGCCGTTTTCCTGGGCGAGGACCGGCTGACGCCGACGCCTTCCGGGTCCAGCGCCCGCGTCACCCTGGGCCGCGCCTTCGACGTCAGCGCCCGCCGGGTGCAGACCGATTTCAACCGGGTCGCGGCCGAGATCACCGAGGCCGCCTGGCAGGTCAAGCTGACCAATGCCGGCGACACCCCGGCCAAGGTGGTGGTGCGCGAAAGCTTCGACGGCGACTGGCTGGTGCTGGAGGAAAGCACCAGGCACGCCAAGGAAAACGCCTTCACCGTCGCCTGGACCGTCACCGTGCCGCCCAAGGGCGAATCGGTGCTGACCTACCGCGCCCGCGTGAAAGGATAGGGGGCAACGGCCGCGCCGATCGGGTTCCGCTTGACGCTTCCGTGAAGGTTCCATATTTCCGGGAGGAATTATGTGAAAGGCGAAGCGTCCATGGCCCTGCTCCCCATTCTTGTCGCGCCCGATCCCAAGCTGAAGCAGAAGGCCGTCCGCATCGCAGCGGTGGACGACACCATCCGCCGGCTGATGGATGACATGCTGGAAACCATGTACAAGGCGCCCGGCATCGGCCTTGCCGCGCCCCAGGTCGGTGTCGGCCAGCGGGTGATCGTGGTCGACATCGGCAAGGAAGAGGAAGACCGCCAGCCCTTCCGCATGGCCAATCCGGAAATCGTGTGGGCGTCTGACGACGACAACACCTATGAAGAGGGCTGCCTGTCGGTTCCCGAGCATTACGCCGCCGTGGTCCGGCCGCGCGCCATCCGCGTGCGCTATCTGGACGAACAGAACGAAATCCGCGAGATGGACGCCGACGGCCTGCTGGCCACCGTGCTGCAGCACGAGATGGACCATTTGGACGGCATCCTGTTCATCGACCACCTGTCGTCGCTGAAGCGCAACATGATCCTGCGCAAGCTGCTGAAGACCCGGAAAGACATGGTGCCGGCACGATGAGAATCTGCTTCATGGGGACGCCGGATTTCTCGGTCCCCATTCTCGCCGCCCTGCTCGATGCCGGCCATCAGGTGGTCGCCGTCTATTCCCAGCCGCCCCGCCCCGCCGGCCGCGGCCACAAGGAACAGCTGACGCCGGTGCACGCCTTCGCCGCCGCACGCGGCATCGAGGTGCGCACGCCGAAAAGCCTGAAGGGCGAGGCCGAGCAGCAGGCGTTCCGCGAGCTTGACCTGGACATGGCGGTGGTCGCCGCCTATGGCCTGATCCTGCCCAAGGCGATCCTGGAGGCGCCGCGCCATGGCTGCCTGAACGTCCATGCCTCGCTGCTGCCGCGCTGGCGCGGCGCCGCCCCCATCCAGCGCGCCATCCTGGCCGGCGACGCCGAAACCGGCGTCACCATCATGCAGATGGATGTGGGACTGGACACCGGCGACATGCTGTCCAAGCAGGCGGTGGCCATCACCGCCGAAACCACCGCCGCCACCCTGCACGACCAGTTGGCCGCACTGGGCGCCGGCATGATCGTCGATGCGGTGGCGCGCTATCCCGAGCTGCAGCCCGTCAAACAGCCCGAAGACGGCGTCACCTATGCCGCCAAGCTGTCCAAGGACGAAGGGCGCCTGGACTGGACCCGCCCGGCGGCCGAGCTTGAGTGCCAGGTGCGCGGCCTCAACCCGTGGCCGGGCGTGTGGTGCGAGCTGGCGGGCGAGCGGCTGAAGGTGCTGGCGGCCACCGTGGTCGGCGGCACCGGCACTCCCGGCACCACCCTTGACGACGCCCTGACCGTCGCCTGCGGTGATGGCGCCCTGCGGCTGACCCGCGTGCAGCGCGCCGGCAAGGCGCCCATGGCCGCCCAAGACCTGCTGCGCGGCTTTGCCGTGCCCAAGGGCAGCGTGCTGGGCTAGCCCGCATGCCGCGCTACAAACTCACCGTCGAATACGATGGCTCGGGCTTTTGCGGCTGGCAGCGCCAAGAGCACGGGCCGTCGGTGCAGGCCGCGTTGGAACAGGCGGTGCTGCGGTTCTGCCAAAGCGAAACCCTGGTGCAATGCGCCGGCCGCACCGATGCCGGCGTGCACGCCACCGCCCAGGTGGCCCATTTCGACGCGCCGCGCGAGTACCGCACCGACCGGGTGCGCGACGGCCTGAATTTCCATCTGCGCCCCCACCCCATCGCCGTGCTGGCCGCCGAGGCGGTGGACGACGATTTCCACGCCCGCTTTTCCGCCATCGGCCGCTCGTATCTCTACCGCATCGTCAATCGCCGCGCGCCGGCGGCGCTGGATGCCGGGCGGGTGTGGTGGGTGCCGGTGGCGCTGGACGCCGAGGCCATGCAGGAAGGCGCCAACCAATTGCTGGGCCACCACGACTTCACCACCTTCCGCGCCAGCGAATGCCAGGCCAAGAGCCCCATGAAGACGCTGGACGAGCTGACGGTGAGGCGAGTGGGCGAGGAAATCCACATCACCACCGCCGCCCGCTCGTTCCTGCACCATCAGGTCCGCAACATGGTCGGCACGCTGCGGCTGGTGGGCGAGGGCAAATGGACGCCGGCCGACATGCGCCGGGCGCTGGACGCCCGCGACCGCAGTGCCGGCGGCCCCACCTGCCCGCCCGACGGGCTGTATTTGACCGGGGTGAAATATCCGGTGCCGGCATAGGCGCGCTGGTGTTAATACTCCTATACGGGGGTAGCAGAACCGTGCGTATCTTCCGTGATCTTGTAGGGGTGAACTCCGGCCAATAACATGCGCGCCGGGGTGGAAAAAGTCTTGGACCCAACATGAACGACGCGGATCTGATTTCCAAACGACTGGCGGTTCTGTCCATTGTCGATGCCGACAAGGATGTGCTGCGCCAATTCCGCCCCATCCTCGACCGCTGTCTGGATGACATCCTGACCGCGTTCTACGCCCATATCCGCAGCTTTCCCGAACTGGCCCGCCACTTCCCCGACGAACACCGGGTGTCCCACGCCAAGCAGGCGCAAAAGGCGCACTGGCTGCGCCTGTTCTCGGGCGAGTTCAATAGCCAGTACATGGATTCGGTGCGCGAGATCGGCCGCACCCATGCCCGCATCGGGCTCGAGCCCCACTGGTATATCGGCGGCTATGCCATGGTGCTGGGCCGCTTGCTGGCCACCGCCACCGAAACCCACCGGACCAACATTTTCGGCGCCCCCGACAAGCCGGCGCTGGGCCGGCTGCATTCCATCATCGCTCGCGCCGTGCTGCTGGACATCGATCTCGCGGTGTCGGTCTATCTGGAGACCATGCGCGACGACGCCCTGGCGGCGCAGCGCCGCCGCGAAGCCGCCATCGTGCAGGAACTGACCGAGATGGTGCAGGCGGCCAGCCGGGGCGACCTGAACCGCCGCATCCCGCTGGCGGGCAAGGACGGGTTCTTCCGCGATCTGTGCCAGGCGGTCAACGCGCTGGTGGAAACCACCGACGTGGCGCTGAAGGACGTGGGTCAGGTGCTGGGCGCGGTCGCCGACGGCGACCTGACCCGGCGCGTCACCGCCGACCACCACGGCGTGTTCGGCGAATTGAAGGACGACATCAACCGCACCGCCGCCACGCTGTCGCAGGTGGTGGCCGGCATCAACACCTCGGCCCAGGAAATCGCCAACGCCGCCGCCGAGGTAGCGGCCGGCAGCCACGATCTGTCGGAGCGATCGGAACAGCAGGCCGCCAACCTCGAGGAAACCGCCGCCGCGCTGGAGCAACTGGCCGAGGCGGTGCGGCGCAACTCCACCAACGCCGGCAAGGCCAACGATCTGGCCGCCCATGCCCGCGACGTCGCCGTCGAGGGCGGCACGGTGGTGGGCGACGCCATTGCCGCCATGGGCCGCATCCAAAGCAGTTCCGAGAAGATCGAAAACATTGTCGGCATGATCAACGAGCTGGCCTTCCAGACCAATCTGCTGGCGCTGAACGCGGCGGTCGAGGCGGCGCGGGCCGGCGACGCCGGCCGCGGCTTCGCCGTGGTGGCGGCCGAGGTGGGCAATCTGGCGCAACGTTCGGCGGTGGCGTCGAAAGAGATCAAGACGCTGATCGCCGACAGTTCGGCCCATGTGCGCTCGGGCGCCGATCTGGTGGTGGGCACCGGCAAGTCGCTGGAAGAAATCGTCCGCGCCGTTCGCCAGGTGGCCGACATCGTGGTCGAGATCACCGCCTCGGGCCGCGAACAGGCCGCCGGCATCGACCAGGTCAACGAGGCCGTGTCCCATATCGACGAAAACACCCAGCAGAACGCCGCCCTGGTCGAGGAAAGCGCCGCCGCCGCCACCTCGCTGGAACAGCAGGCCGCGCGGCTGGCCGAAATGATCAGCTTTTTCCGCGCGTCCTGACACCGCCTCCGGGGGGGGGAATGATCGTCTTTTTCCACGGCTTTGCCGCCACCGGCCACGGCAGCTCCAAGGCGGCGCTGCTGCGCGACCATTTCGGCACACGGGCCGAGGTGGTCACGCCCACCTATCCCTGCGGCGATCCCGATGCCACCTGTCGCCTGCTGACCGCTGCCGTCTCGGCGGCGGCTAAAGCGGGCGAGCCGTTGCTGATCGGCGGCATCTCGTTCGGCGGCTTCTGGGCGCGGCGCGTGGTGGCGGATTTCCCCGGCGCCGGCCTGCTGATGATCAACCCGGCGCTGGACGGCGCCGCCACCCTGGCCCGCTATGCCGGCCTCAACACCAATTACGACAGCGGCGAGACGTTCGAGGTGACCGCCGCCGCCGCCCGCGCCGCCGCCGCCTATGCCGTCGGCCAGGACCGCCCCGGCCAGCCCATGCTGGTGCTGTTGGCGGCCGACGACGACGTGGTGCCGCCGGGCCCGGCGCGACTGGCCTTCGAAGGACGCCCCGGCGCCCGCGTCATCGTCGCCGAGGACGCCGGCCACCGTTTTTCGCGCTTCGAGGAAATGCTGCCGGACATCGCTGCGTTCCACGACGGGCTGCCCGCCTGGACCTCCGCGCGGCGTCTTTAAGCCGGGAGCGGATGATGCCGTTCCAAGCCCTCCACCCCAATTTCCGGTTCATCACGGAATTCCGGGGAACTTGCCTTCAACGTCATCGCCGGGCTTGACCCGGCGATCCACGTGTTTCCGCGAAAAGGTCATTGGCAACAATGGATTGGGCGTCCGCACGTGGATGCCCGCGTCAAGCGCGGGCATGACGGCGTTCGGGACGGCAATGGGGGGCGCCTCCCCGCTAATCCGTGATGAAC
>DATGXU010000490.1:0-9330 GCA_035298685.1 Magnetospirillum sp.
GCGCGCTTCGCGGGCCTCGGTTTCCCGGGCGGCCTGGGCCTCCATGGCCTGCTTGGCCAGGGTGTTTTCCTTGAACACCTCGACGGCGCGGGCGATGTCGCCGATTTCGTCGCGCCGGTCCAGCGCCGGCACCGTGATCGAGGTGTCGCCCTTGGCCAGTTGCGCCATGCGCCGCGTCATGTCGCCCACCGGCGCGGTGATGACCGAGGTCAGAATCCAGCGTACGCCCAGCACCGCCAGGATGGTGGCGACCGCGCCGCCGACGATCAGGAAGGTCAGGATGTTGCGCAGCTTGGCCTCGGCGTCGGTGGTGGTCAGCGACGACGACAGCACGGCGATCACGTCGCCTTTTTCCATGCCCATGGCGCCATGGCAGGCAAAGCACACTTCTTGGTCGGCACCGTCGGTGACGCCCAACACGATGGGATAGGCATAGCGGTAATTGCCGTCAAGGAACCGCCCGACCGGCACGCGGGCTTCGAACGCCTCGTCGTCCACCGCGTCGTGCGGCTTCTTCGCCGGCTTGGCGGGGTCGGTTTCGGCCATGTAGGCGGCGACCTTGGGGCCCCAGGCGCTCCACACCTTGCCGGGATAATGGACGTTGCGGCTGTCGAACCAGTTGTTGAAGACCTGGATGCCGATGTTGTCGCCATCCTCGGGGCGCTTGGCCATCACGTTCAGGATCAGCGCGTGCAGCGAGGTCATCTCGTTGGCCGACAGCGCCTGCAGCTGGCGCTCCATCTCGGCGCGTTCGAAACGGGCGATGACCACGACCACGCTGGCTACCAACGCGATCACGCCGACGCCGATGATGATCATGAAGCGGCTGGACAGCCGAAGGTTTCGCCAGGCTTGCACAGAAATTTCCACCCTAGCCAGTCGCCGGTCCTCGTCCCCAGGACCGATGTGCACACGCCCCCAACACGGATACTATACCGATGTAACGTGGCAGATTGAAATACCCGTCCCCGATCCTGGGGGAAAATGGTTAAGAAAGTGGGAACGGCCAGGGTTGCATGGTGCCGTCCAGCCCTTCCTTTTTGCCGGTTCGTGTTGCGGTTGCCGGGGGCATTGCGCCGGAACGGATTCGATGTGTCGAAAATTGCCGATCGTGCTTGCGCCAGGAAACGAATTTAGGTCTTATGCGTCAACATGACTGACATAAAAACCAGCATCAACCCGCTGTTCCTCCGCGAGGAGGAACTGCGCCAGGGCCTTGAGCTGCTGTTCTTCGCCTATCGCGACTTCACCGCCGAGCCCGACGCCATCCTGGGTGAGTACGGCTTCGGGCGGGCGCACCATCGCGTCATCTATTTCGTCGGCCGTAATCCGGGGATGAGCGTGTCCGATCTGCTGGGCATCCTGCGCATCACCAAGCAGTCGCTGTCGCGCGTCTTGGGACAGCTGGTCGAGGAAGGCTTCATCACCCAACGCCCGGGCAGTCGCGACCGCCGCCAGCGGCTGCTGGAACTGACGGAAAAGGGCATCGAGCTGGAACGCCAACTGACCGAGCGCCAGCGCGCCCGCATCGCCCGCGCCTATCGCGATGCCGGCGCCGAGGCGGTCGAGGGCTATCGCAAGGTGTTGCTGGGGCTGATCGACGAAGCCGATCGGGCGCGCTTTCCTGCCCGCGCGCCCGGTCGCCGGGCCTGAACGAGGGAGACGGGGCCGCCATGGAGGACATGCCGCACATCCTGGTGGTCGACGACGATACCAGGCTGCGCACCCTGCTGCGCAAATACCTGACCGACAACGGCTATCTGGTCACCGTCGCCGCCGATGCCGCCGAGGCGCGGGCCAAGATGGCGGCGCTGGCGGTGGACCTGCTGGTGCTGGACGTGATGATGCCGGGCGAGGACGGGTTGACCCTGACCCGCGACCTGCGCAAGTCGAACCCGGTGCCCATTCTGCTGTTGACCGCCATGGGCGAGGTGGACGACCGCATCAACGGGTTCGAGGCCGGCGCCGACGATTACCTGTCCAAGCCGTTCGAACCGCGCGAGCTGCTGCTGCGCATCGCCTCGATCCTGCGCCGCGCCCCCAAGCCCGAGGCCGAGGCGCCGCCGGTGCTGGGACTGGGGCCGTTCTGCTGGGACCCGGCGCGGCAGGAATTGCGGCGTGGCGACGAGGTGGTTCACCTGACCACCGCCGAGCGCGAGCTGATGGGCATTCTGGCCGAGGTGGCCGGCCAGGCGGTGTCGCGCGACGACCTGGCCACCCGCACCGGCAACGCCGCCAACGCGCGGGCGGTGGACGTTCAGGTGACCCGCCTGCGCAAGAAGCTCGAGGACGATCCGCGCATGCCGCGCTATTTGCAGACCGTGCGCGGCATGGGCTACATGCTGAGGCCCGACTGAGATGATGGGCGCCACCCAGTGGCTGAAGCGATTGCTGCCGCACGGCCTGTTGGGGCGGTCGCTGCTGATCATCGTCACGCCGCTGATCGTGGTGCAGCTGGTTTCCACCTACATCTTCTACGCCAGTCACTGGGATACGGTGGCCAAGCGGCTGGCGACCGCGCTGGCCGGCGACATCGGCGCGGTGATCGAGTCGCTGCGCGCCTTTCCCGATCCGGAAAGCCAGCTTCGGTCCCTGCGCATCGCCGCCAACAAGATGGATCTGGATATTCGCCTGCAGGCCGACGGCATCCTGCCCAACGTGCCGCCCGAAACCCCCATCGGCATCATGGACGCCGCCCTTTACGACGCCATGCAGGAGCGGGTGCAGCGGCCGTTCCAGGTGGACAGTCGTTCCTTCGAACGGGAAATCCTGGTGCGGGTGCAGTTGCAGGACGGCCTGCTGGAAGTGTTCGTGCCGCGCAAGCGGCTGTTCTCGTCGACCACCTATATTTTCGTGCTGTGGATGGTGGGTACGTCGATGCTGCTGCTGGGCATCGCCACGGTGTTCATGCGCAATCAGGTGCGGAGCGTGCGCAAGCTGGCCGCCGCCGCCGACAGCTTCGGCAAGGGCCAGGACGTTCCCCATTTCAAGCCCGAGGGTGCGTCCGAGGTGCGGCAGGCGGCGGTGGCATTCAACCGCATGCACGATCGCCTCAAGCGGCAGATCCAGCAACGGACCGAGATGCTGGCCGGCGTCTCGCACGATCTGCGCACGCCGTTGACGCGGATGAAGCTGCAACTGGCCATGATGGGCGACGCCGAGGGCCGCGCCGACCTCGAGGAAGACGTGGCCGAGATGGAGCGCATGGTCGAGGGCTATCTGGCCTTCGCCCGCGGCGAGGGCAGCGAGCGGCCGGTGCCGACCGATCTGGGCAACCTGCTGGACGACGTGGTCGGCCGCTTCCGCCGCCAGGGCAGAGAGATCGACCTGCATGTGGAGGACAAGGTCACCATGACCCTGCGTCCGCATGCGCTGTCGCGCGCGCTGTCGAACCTGATCGGCAACGCGCTGCGTTATGGCGGCCACGTCTGGGTGCGGGCCGGCCGCCGCCCCGACGCCGTGGAAATCCTGGTGGACGACGACGGCCCCGGCATTCCGCCGGAAAAGCGCGAGCAGGTGTTCAAGGCGTTTCATCGCCTGGAAAGCTCGCGCAACGTGGCGACCGGCGGCGTCGGCCTGGGCCTGACCATCGCGCGCGACATCGCCCGTGGACATGGCGGCGACGTGTTGTTGGAAGACAGCCCGCTGGGCGGGTTGCGGGCGCGGGTGCGGCTGCCGCTTTAGTCTCAATACTTCACTTTTCGTGTCTCGGCGTCATGCTACCTTGGCGTTTCGGGCCAAGGGGGAGGGGTGGATGCTGTCGGTGCTGGTTGGCAATATCAAGGGCGGGTGCGGCAAGACGACCATCGCCACCCATCTCGCCTCGGCCTTCGCGGCGGCCGGCCTGAAGACCGCCATCGGCGATTGCGATCGTCAGCGGTCGTCGCTGAACTGGCTGAAACGGCGTGCCGCCACCGCCCCTGCCATCCTGGGGCTGGATTGGTCCAAGGATTTGGGCGACCCGCCCAAGGGCATAGAACGGCTGATCATCGACGCGCCCGCGGCCATGCACCACAAGGACGTGGAAGACCTGATCCGCATCGCCGACGTGGTGGTGGTGCCGGTGCTGCCCGGCGCCTTCGACGAAGACGCCACCGCCCATTTCCTGAAAAAGCTGTCCGAGGTCAAGGCGGTGCGCAAGAACAAGCGGGTGGTCGCCATCATCGGCAACCGGCTGCGGCTGGGAACCAAGGCGTCGGAACAGTTGGACGCGTTTTTCGCCTCGCTGGGCTTTCCGGTGGTGGCGCGGCTGCGCGACAGCCAGATCTATCCCAACGTGGCGGCGGCGGGATCGTCGGTGCTGGAAAGCGGCGAGCGCCGCGCCCGCGACTATGCGGCTGAGTGGCAGCCCCTGCTGGCCCTGCTGGAGCAGAACGGTTAAGGCGGCGGCGCGGCCTTTCCTCTGGCCTCGTTCCAAGGGATAGAGGGAGATCGTCCTGTTGCCCGTGGTGCCTGAAGGCGCGTAAAATGAGCGGTCGGGAAAACCCAGGGCGGACCAGACGGTGAGCGATTCCGGAATGACCCCCAGCCAGATCAGCGCGGCGGGCGCCTATGCCCAGGCCGAGCGGCTGGCCGTGTCCATTCCCGTTCGCGCCATCGATCCGGCCCGACAGCGTTTTCAGGTGCGTGACCAGGTTGCCGCCGGCGAAGCGCCTGTCCAATCCCGGATCGAGAGCGACGCCGACGGCGAGTCCCCGGCGCAGTCGGCCGGGCGGCAAGGCGGCGGGGCGCGGGGCGGTTTCGGGCTGCTTGGTGCCTTCACGTCGTTCCTGGCCCGCATGTTCGCCCAGCCCGAATCCGGGTCGGCTTCCACTGTGGCCGTGGCCACGGGTGCGCAAGCCTATGCCCGCACCGCCAACGCCACGGCCATGACCGGCGATTTCGGTGCTGCCGAAGTGCTCTCGCCGTCATTCCCGCGACTGTCGTCGGGGCGCGCGGTGGACCTCACCGTCTGACCTTTCCAAACCTTAAATAAATTTAATTTTCATCCACTGCCACTTTCCGTGGCCGTTTTGGCGCGGAATTGGCCGGATTCCGCGCGTCCACGGTTCCCCTAACCCTTCCGATTTCGGTTCTCCACACTGGTATTACCGCCACGGCGGATGCATATACCAGGCGTGCTGACACCGGCGGTCTTTGGGCAACCCCAGTGACTAAGGGCAGCACGGTTCCTGACGGGCATTGGGATGTGGCATTCCGCCCTAGGGTTGTTTGTCGTGGAGAGTAATATAAACAGAATAAATATGGGGCAAATTTAGAGTAGATATAGATTTCAAATATAAGATCTTAGTTAGATAACAATATGTGTTGCCACGTTTTTGAATTCAGACTATGGACAGGGAAAGGTAGCCATGCCTGATACAGCGGATGATCCCCGCAAATACGAAGATAACACCCAACTTCAGCCGAGAACGATGACGCCAAAGACTGAAGAAAATTCCGTGCGGCCGACTAATCGAGCCAATGATACCGACCGCCATGTCGGTGCCCGGATTCGCGAACGTCGTATTATGTTGGGTTTGTCCCAGCAGCAGATGGCCGATCTGATCGGTGTGACCTATCAGCAGGCCCACAAATACGAACGTGGCATCAACCGCATTTCCGCCGGTCGCCTTTACGAGATTGCCCAAGTTCTGGGTGTGCCGGTGAACTACTTCTTCGAGGGTCTGGACAACGAACGGTCCACCGACCTGAACGCCCGCCAACGCATGTGCCTTGAACTGGCGCGCAATTTCTCCAGCATCTCCAACGAGAAGCATCAAGAGGCGTTGTCGCAGCTGGCCCGCGCCCTGGCGTCGGACGAATAAGTCAACTCTGGCGCATACGATCCGCAGTCTTCGGGCGCGGTGCGACATACAACGGGGCGGCCATTGGCCGCCCCGTTGTGTTTTGAGGCCCCGCCACCTTAAGGTGCGCGCAGGTAAAATGGTACTACCACTGACCTACGCAGGGGCGGGCGGAAGCTGCAGCAGACGGTTCAGCGCCCAGCGGGCGGCATCGGCGACCTCGGCGGCGGGATCGGCTACCAGGGCGCGAGCTGTGGCGGCAAGACGGACGTCGCCGCTGTTGCCGATGGCGATCAGCACGTTGCGCACCATGCGGTCGCGGCCGATGCGCTTGATGGCGGACCCCGAGAACACCTCGCGGAAGCCGGCGTCGTCCAGCGCCGCCAGATCGGCCAGCCGGGGCGCCGTCAGTTCGGCACGCGGCAGGAAGTCGGGTTCGCGCGTGGGCGTGGCGAATTTGTTCCACGGACAGACGGCCAGGCAATCGTCGCAGCCATAGATGCGGTTGCCCATCAGCGGACGCAAATCCTCGGGGATCGGCCCCTTGTGCTCGATGGTCAGATAACTGATGCAGCGGCGCGGATCGACCCGGCCGAACCCTTCGATGGCGCCGGTGGGGCAGGCGTCCTGACAGCGGGTGCAGCGGCCGCAATGGTCGGGTTCCGCCGGGTCGGGCGGCAGCTCCAGGGTGGTGTAGATTTCCGACAGGAACAGCCACGAGCCGAACCGCCGCGACACCACGTTGCTGTGGCGCCCCTGCCAGCCCAGGCCCGAGGCGGCGGCCAGCGGCTTTTCCATCACCGGCGCGGTGTCGACGAACACCTTAAGTTCGCCGCCGAAGGTTTCCACCATCCAGCGGCCCAGCGCCTTCAGGCGCCGCTTCATCAGGTCGTGATAATCCTTGTTGCGGGCATAAACGCTGACATGGCCCCGTTCGGGGCGGGCCAACAGCGCCAGCGGGTCGCCGGTGGGCGCGTAATTGGCGCCCAGCACCACGACCGAGCGGACCTGGGGCCATAAACCCTTGGGGGCGGCGCGCTGTTCCATGCGCTCGGCCATCCAGCCCATGCCGGCATGGCGGCCATCGGCCACAAAGGCGTCCAGGTCGCCCCGCCAGTTGCCATCGGCGGCGGCGAAACCCACTGCGTCGAAGCCCAGCTCCAGGGCCTTGGCGCGGATATGTTCCTTGGTGCCCTGGTGGTGAATAATTTCAGCCCCGTCCGCGATAGGTGGGCGCGCCCTGGTCGGGCAGGAACAGGCCCTTGGGCGGCTCGCCGGTTTGCCAGAACACGTCGATGGGAATGCCGCCGCGCGGATACCAATAGCCGCCGATGCGCAGCCAGAGGGGGGCGCAGGCGTCCACCAGCCGCTTGCCGATGCCCACGGTGCAGGCCTCGTGAAAGGCGCCGTGGTTGCGGAACGAGGCCAGGAACAGCTTCAGCGACTTGGATTCCACCAGCGTTTCGTCGGGAACGTAGTCGATGACCAGATGGGCGAAGTCGGGCTGGCCGGTGATCGGGCACAGCGAGGTGAATTCCGGCGCGGTGAAGCGCACCAGATAGGGCGTGCCCGGATGGGGGTTGGGCACCGTCTCCAGCATCGCCTCGTCGGGCGACGCGGGAAGGGGGGATTGCCGGCCCAGCTGGGTCAGGTGGTTATAATCGGCCATTCAGGAACTCATCTTCTTGATGGTGTTGGTGGTGCTTTGGCCGGCGATCAGATTGGCCAGCACCACGCGTCCGCCCCAGCCCATGACGTCGGTGGCGCCCACCACGGTTTCAACCGTGTAATCGGCGCCCTTGACCAGAACGTCGGGCTTGAGCGCGCGGATCAGCTCGAGCGGCGTGTCCTCGCCGAAAATCACCACCATGTCCACCGCCGCCAGCGACGCCAGCACGGTCGCGCGCGAGGCTTCCGACTGCACCGGCCGGGTCGGCCCCTTCAGGCGCTGGACCGAGGCGTCGGAATTCAGCCCGACCACCAGCCGGTCGCAAGTGCCCTTGGCCTGGCCCAGCAGCGACACATGGCCGGGATGCAGCAGATCGAAGCAGCCGTTGGTGAAGCCCACCTTCAGGCCCTTGCGGCGCCAGCGGATTACCGCGTCCAGCGCCGCGTCCAGGCCCAGCACCTTGGTTTCCGCCGACAGGATTTCGTCGTGGTGCAGACCGGCCACCACTTCGGCGGCATAGGCCACGGCGGTGCCCACCTTGCCCACCACGATGCCGGCGGCGACGTTGGCGATGCGCGCCGCCTGCAGCAGCGGGGCGCCCGACGCCACGGCGGCGGCCAGGGTGGCGATGACGGTGTCGCCGGCACCCGAGACGTCGAACACCTCGCGCGCTTCCGCCGGCAGATGGTGAACCTCGCCCTTGGCGGGGATCAGGCTCATGCCGTCCTGGCTGCGGGTGACCAGCACCGCCTCGACGCCGCAGGTGTCGATCAGCTTGCGCGCCGCCTTCACCACCGCCTCGTCGCTGTCCACCGGCATGCCGGTGGCTTCGTGCAGTTCCTTGCGGTTGGGCGTCAGCAGGGTGGCGCCGCGATAGCGGGTGTAGTCGGTGCCCTTGGGATCGACGATCACCGGCTTGCCGCGGCTGCGGGCGCGGGCGATCAGTTCGCCCACCACCGGCGGCGCCAGCACGCCCTTGCCGTAATCTGACAGCACCACCACGCCGGCCTTGGCGATCAGGCCGTCGGCGCGGGCCAGCACCTGATCGCGGCTGAGCGCCGACAGCGGCGCGCGGGTTTCGCGATCGGCGCGCAGCAATTGCTGCGAGCTGGCGAAAAAGCGGGTCTTGATGGTGGTCTGGCGACCCGGCTCGACCACCAGGCAGGGGTCGATGCCGTCATGTTCGCCCAGCAGCCGGCCGACCTCGCGCCCGGCCTCGTCGTCGCCGACCACGGCGACGAAGGCGGGATGGGCGCCCAAGGCCACCAGATTGCGCACCACGTTGCCGGCGCCGCCCAGCATGGCGTCTTCGCGTTCCATGCACAGCACCGGAATGGGCGCCTCGGGCGAGATGCGGTCGACCGACCCATAGACGAAGCGGTCCAGCATGGCGTCGCCGATGCACAGCACCGGCGTGCCTTTCAGCCCTTCAACCCGTTCCACCAGCGCCGAGATTTCGGTCATGCGACACCCTGTCAAAAGCCGTTGGGGGTCGGTTACCCCACGGCCGAGGGGGATGCAAGCAAAACCGGTCAGCTCACCAAAAACCGGCGGTCGCATCCTTCCAGCACCAGGGCGGTCAGGTTGCCCGAGTAATAGGCCCCGGTGTCGACGCCGATGCGATGGGGGCGGATTTCCGGGGTGGGGCAGGTGGTGTGGCCGTGAACGGTGACGAACGGGCTGGGCGTCGATGCGTACAGGAAATCGTCCCTGATCCAGAGCAGGTCGGCCGGGTCCTGGTCTTCCAGCGCGACGCCGGGGCGGGTGCCGGCATGGGCGAATACGTAGTCGCCCTCGCGGTGCAGCAACGGCAGCCGCGCCAGGAAGCGCAGATGGGCGGGCGGCAGCGTGCGGCACAGCAGCAATTGCAGCGCC
>DATGXU010000491.1:0-5802 GCA_035298685.1 Magnetospirillum sp.
CGGCATCGGTGCGGTTCGCACCGGGCAGCCGGATGTTCGGCCGGCTGGTGCGCCCGCTGCAAGACAAGGTCATGCCCACCGACGACCGCGAGTTGGGCCAGACCCGACGCAAGCTGTTGCGGGCCGGCTGGTATTCACCCCAGGCGGTGCCGGCCTTTTACGTGGCGCGGCTGCTGTGCGCGCTGGCGTTGCCGCTGGCGTTCAACCTGCTGGGGCCGCTGTTCGACGACACGCTGAAGGTGACGCACCTTGCCCTGGGCAGCGGCGTGCTGGCCCTTGTCGGCTACGCCTTTCCGGCGCTGCTGGTCAGCCATCGGATCGCCAAGCGGCAGATCGACATTCGCGGCGGCTTCCCCGATGCGCTGGACCTGCTGCTGGTCTGCGTCGAGGCGGGGCTGGGCCTGGACGCCGCCATCAACCGGGTTGCCCAAGAGATCGGCACCGCCCACCCGCTGCTGCGCGAGCAGTTCCGCCTGATGGCGCTGGAATTGCAGACCGGCAAGAGCCGCGAGCAGGCGCTGCGGTCGTTCTCGGACCGCATCGGCCTGGACGAGGTCAACGTGCTGGCCACCCTGCTGATCCAGTCCGACGCCCTGGGCGCCAGCGTGGCCGACACGCTGCGGGCGCTGTCCGACGACATGCGCGCCAAGCGCATGCTGCGGGCCGAGGAAAAAGCGCAGCAGACCGGCGTCAAGCTGACCTTTCCGCTGATCCTGCTGATCATGCCGGCGCTGATGCTGACCATCGGCGCCCCGGCCATCATTCAGGTCATCCGCCAGGTCGGGCCGGTGATCGCCAACATGGGCAACGGCTAAGGGGAAACGCCATCATGCGCAAGATCCTGATCGGCGCCTCGTTCACCCTGCTGTCGGCCTGCGCCCAGCTTCCCCAACTGCGGCCGGTGCTTCAGCACGACGACGCCAGCGCCCTGCCCCGAAACGAGGCCCCCTATGCGACAGGCAAGCGCCATCTGGCCGCCGGGCAATTGGGTCTGGCGGTGGACAATTTCCGCACCGCCGTCGCCCGCGACGGCGGCGACGTGGCGGCGCTGAACGCGCTGGCCGCCTGTTACGACCGGCTGGGCCGTTTCGACCTGGCCGACCGCTATTACGACAAGGCCATGGCGGTGGCGCCCGACGATCCGCAGACGCTCAACAATCTGGGCGTCTCGAACCTGATGCGGGGACGGCCGGCGCTGGCGCTGGCGTTGCTGGATCACGCCGCCAGGGTTGCCCCGGACGAGCCGGCAATCGCCGCCAATCACGACCGTGCCATCCAGGCGCGCGCGGCGGCGTTGACGGCGGCCGAACTTCCGGACGCCCCGGACGACCGCCCCAATCGCCTGCAGCGGGTGGGCGTGAACACCTGGGCGCTGCAGGCCAGCGCGTCGTTCCAGCCGGTGCGGTGGACACCCTCCACATCCTCGCGCGCAGACGAGCCGCCATTGCCCATGCCCGCGCCGCGCCCGGCGGTGACCCGCCACAGCCTGGAGGCGCCGGCGCCGGCCAAGCCCAACGCCGCCTTGTCGCTGAACACCCTCAAATTCCAGGTTCTCAACGGCGTCGGGCGGCGGGGCATGGCGGCGCGCATGCGCGCGGTGCTGGCGTCCCACGGCATGGGGCGCGGTGCCATCGGCGACGCATCCCGCTTCGGCGCGGCCCGAACCGTGCTGACCTATCACCCCGACCGCCGGGAAGAAGCCCAAGCCGTCGCCCGTCTTCTGCCCGCCAGCGTCCAATTGCAGGCCGGCCCGACCCAACAGCACGACATGGTGCTGTTGCTCGGCCGCGATCTGATCCCCTTCGACCAGACTGCCCAGAGGTAAACGACCATGCGCGACCTTCGCCCCGTCCTCTGCTCGCTCGCCGTGACACTGGCCCTGGCGGCCTGTTCCTCGGCCCCGCCCCCAACCCCGGTGGCTGTGGCGCCCAAGATTACCCCGGTGCCGCCCGAAATGCTGCGCATGGCGGAAATGGCCCTCGAAGACGGCCAGCCCAACGAAGCCCGCCAGCGTTTCACCCGGCTGGCCGGCATGGACCCGCAAAACCCGTGGGTGCGCCTGGGGCTGGCGGAATCGCTGCTGGCCACCGACGATGCCGCCCACGCCCGCGAGTGGTTCGACGAATTGCAGACGGTGGAGGCGGTGCGCGCCCGCGCCTTGCAGGGCAAGGGGCTGGCGCTGATGCGGCAGAACCGGCTGGAAGACGCCGCCACCGTGCTGACCGCCGCCACCGAGGCTGACCCCACCCTGTGGCGGGCATGGAATGCCCTGGGCGGGCTGCACGACATCGCCAAAAAGTTCGACCTTTCCGCCCAGGCCTACGAACGCGCCCTGGCGCTGCGCCCCGAATCCGGCGTCATCCGCAACAACATGGGCTATTCGCTGCTGCTGCAGGGCAAGCCCGCCGAAGCCGCCCGCGTGCTGATGGATGCCATCCAGCACGAACCCCGGCTTGAGGCCGCCCATGCCAACCTGCGCCTCGCTTTGGCTTTGCAGGGGCGCTATCAGGATGCCCGCGCCGGCCTGACCAAGGACCGTCAGCCCGCCGCCCTCAACAACATCGGCTTCGTCGCGCTGAGCCGGGGCGACCTGAACGAGGCGGAAGCCTTCCTGGTCCAGGCCATCGAGGCCAGCCCCAGCTATCACGACCGCGCCGCCGCCAACCTGCTGCGCGCCCGCGCGCTGAAGGGGGGCTGAGATGGACCCCGTCCTGGCCCAGCAATGGGCGATCCGGCTGATGTTCGTCATTCCGCTGCTGGTCGCCAGCTACACCGACATCACGAAGTTCCGCATCCCCAACCTGATATGCCTGGGCATGCTGGCGTGTTTTCCGCTGGCGCAATGGATCGCCATCGTTCCGGCGCCGTGGGTGTTGCATGTCTTCACCGCTGCCGCCGTGCTGGGGGTGGGGCTGATGCTGTTCATCCCCGGCCTGTTGGGCGGCGGCGACGCCAAGCTGATGGCGGTATGCGGCCTGTGGCTGGGGCCAACCGCAATGCTGGCGGCGCTGGTGCTGACCACCATGACCGGCGGTCTGCTGTGCCTGATGCTGATCATCTTGCGCGCCTTGCCGCTTGCCACCGATATCGCCGTGCTGAAACGGGGCGGCCCGATTCCTTATGGCCTGGCCATCGCGGCGGCCGGCATTCTGCTGTCGCACCGGCTGCCCATGCTGGGGCCGGACCTTGCCTGAGCGGACGGACAGAACGGAAGCGGCGATTTCGCTGCCAGACTGGTTGATTCCTTTCCACCTGTGCGGCCACAATGGGGTGTTCGCCCCATCCCGCGCGGAAAGGACATCTGGTGACGTCGCTGCCCATCATCCTGGTCGTCGATGACGAAAAGCAGTCGCAGGAGGCATTGCGGCGGGTTCTGGCCGACGAATTCCGGGTTCTCACCGCCTCGAATGCCGGCGAGGCCGAGGCGGTGCTGTCCAGCGAACTGGTCCACGCCATCCTGTGCGACCAGCGCATGCCCGGCACCCAGGGCGTGGATTTCCTGCGGTCGGTGCGCGAACGCTGGCCCGATCCGGTGCGCATGATCATCTCGGGCTATACCGCGTCCGAGGACATCATCGCCGGCATCAATGAAGCCGGCATCTACCAGTACATCACCAAGCCCTGGGAACCGGACGAGCTGGTGCGCACCATCAAGGAGGCGCTGACGCTGCTCGAGCTTCAGCAGGCCTCGGCCCAGGCCTCGCTGGACCTGAAGGTGGCGCCGGCCATGCTGGAAAGCAGCGTCGCCGCCAAGACCGGCACGCTGAGGCGCGCGCACCATTTCGACCGCATCGTCCACGCCGCCAAATCGCCGCTGGCCGACATCATCGACATGGCCAGCCGGGTCGCCGCCTTCGACATTTCCGTGCTGATCACCGGCGAATCGGGTACCGGCAAGGAATTGCTGGCCCGCGCCATCCACTACAACAGCCCGCGCGGCACCAAGCCGTTCGTGGTGGAAAATTGCGGCGCCCTGCCCGACCAGTTGCTGGAATCCGAGCTGTTCGGCTGCAAGAAGGGCGCCTTCACCGGCGCCTATGAAGACCGCATCGGCCTGTTCGAGCAGGCCAATGGCGGCACCATTTTCCTGGACGAGATCGGCGAAACCTCGCCCGCCTTCCAGGTCAAACTGCTGCGCGTTCTGCAAGAGGGCGAGATCCGCCCGCTGGGTGCCCGGCTGACGCGGAAGGTTGACGTGCGGGTGATCGCCGCCACCAACCGCACCCTTGAGGACGAGGTGCGGGAAAAGCATTTCCGCCGCGACCTCTATTACCGCCTGGCCGCCTTTCCGCTGCACATTCCGCCGCTGCGCGAACGGCCCATGGACATCCACCTGCTGGCGGAACGGCTGCTGGCCGAGACGCGCAAGGGGTTCGGCAAGGCGGTCAAAGGTTTTTCCGACGAGGCGATGGCGGTGCTGAAAGCCTATGACTGGCCCGGCAACGTGCGCGAGCTGCAAAACGAAATCCAGCGCATGGTGGCGCTGGCCGACGCCGACGTGCTGGCCATGGAACTGATCAGCCCGCGCATCCGCGCGCGCGCCTGCCCCGGCGGCCGCGCCATCGCCGATGCCGGCCAGCGCCGCACCCTCAAGGATCAGGTCGAGGCGCTGGAGGCCCAGTTGCTGGGCGAGGCCCTGGCCCGCCACCGCTGGAACATCAGCCGGGTGGCCGACGAATTGGGGCTGTCGCGCGTCGGCCTGCGGGCCAAGCTGCACCGCTATGGCCTGGAACGGGTCGGGTGACGGACCGGCCCATGAGCGAACCGCTCGACGACGGCATCGCCCTGGCCCAGGAAACCGCCTGGATCGAGGTGATCAAGAAGATGGAGGAGGTCTATTCCGACCTCATCTCCTACGAAATCGAGCTAGAGGAAAAGAATTCGGCGCTGGAGGAAGCCCAGCGTTTCATCACCTCGGTGCTGTCGTCGGTTTCCGACATCCTGGTGGTGTGCGATCCCAAGGGCGCCATCCAGCAGGTCAACCTGGCCTTCCTGCGCCTTACCGACATCGCCGAGGTCGATCTGCTGGGCCAGCCGGTGGACGACCTGCTGGCCGAGAATGTCGGCCCGCTGGCCTATTGGCTGGAGGCTGGCCCCGGCAACGACCGCGAGGTCCGGTTCAAGACCGGCGACGGCGGCGTCTCGGAACCGGTGGCGCTGACCTGCGCCACCCTGCTGGACCATCGCGGCCTGCCCGCCGGCATGGTGCTGACCGGGCGGCCGGTGGGGGAACTGCGCCGCGCCTACGAGGCGCTGAAGCGCGCTCAGGCCCAATTGGTGCAACAGGAAAAGATGGCGTCGCTGGGCCGCCTGATCGCCGGCGTCGCCCACGAACTCAACAACCCCATCAGTTTCATCGTCGGCAACATCCATGTGTTGACCAAATATCGCGAACGGCTGGAAGCCTATCTGGATAAGGTGCATGGCGGTGCCGACACCGCCGAGCGCGAGGCGGCGCGGGCGCGGCTGCGCATCGACGCGCTGATGGCCGACCTGCCCGACCTGATCGGCGGCACCCGCGAAGGCGCGCAGCGGGTGACCGAGATCGTAAAATCGTTGAAGCGCCTGTCGTTCACCGAATCGGGGGCGCCGGAAGCGGTGGACCTTGCCGAACTGGCCGACAAGGCGGCGCAATGGGCCGCCAAAGGCCGCAACAGCCCGGCCGCCATCGTGACGAATGTGGCGCCGGGCTTGCGCGCCCGCGCCCATGCCGGGCAATTGCATCAGGTGCTGGTCAATCTGGTGCAGAACGCCCTGGATGCGGTGGGCGACACCCCCGCCGCCCAGGTCACCGTCAGCGGC
>DATGXU010000492.1:0-12131 GCA_035298685.1 Magnetospirillum sp.
GCCGTGGGCTTCGTCACCGGTGTCGGCCTGGGATGGTCGAAGGCGGTGGCCTATTGGGGCCATCCCGTGCTGCGCCTGATCGGCCCGCTGCCGGCCACCGCGTGGCTGCCCATCGCCTTTTTCGCCTTCCCCAGTTCGTGGAGCGCCAGCATCTTCCTGATCGCCCTGGCCTCGGGCATTCCCGTCGCCATCCTGACGTGGTCGGGGGTGTCGGGCGTGGGCTCGGCCTATTACGACATCGCCCGCACCCTGGGCGCCAAGTCGCGCTTCCTGGTGGTCAAGGTGGCGGTGCCGGCGGCCATGCCGCATGTGTTCGTCGGCCTGTTCATGGGCCTGGGCGCCGCCTTCGCCGTGCTGGTGGTGGCCGAGATGCTGGGCGTCAAGGCGGGCTTGGGCTGGTACATGCAATGGGCCCAGGGCTGGGGCGCCTATGGCAACATGTATGCCGCCCTGCTGGTGATGGCCCTGATGTGCTCGGGCCTGGTCACCCTGTTGTTCCGTGCGCGTGACCGCCTGTTGGCGTGGCAGAAGGGGATGGTGCGATGGTAGCCGTGGCCCGTAACGAGCAGCCGCCGGCCGGTCTGGCGTTGGACGCGGTGGCGGTCAGCCATCATTTCGATCTGGAAGGCCAAAGCTTGCAGGTGCTGGACGACGTGTCGTTCTCGGTCAAGCCGGGCGAGTTCGTCGCCCTGCTTGGTCCCAGCGGCTGCGGCAAGTCCACCCTGTTGCGGCTGGTGTCCGGCCTGGAAAGCCCCCGCGACGGCCAGCTGCGCGAAGACGGCGCCCAACTGTCCGGCCCCGATCCCAGCCGGGTGGTGATGTTCCAGGACCCGACGCTTTATCCCTGGCGCACGGTGTGGGACAACGTCGCCCTTGGGCTGGAAATCCGCGGCTTGCTGAAGCAGCAGCGCCACCGGGTGGACGACGCCCTGAAGCTGGTGGGCCTGACCGAGTTCGCCAAGGCCTTTCCGCATCAGCTGTCGGGCGGCATGGCCCAGCGCGTGTCGCTGGCCCGCGCCCTGGTCAACGATCCCCGCCTGCTGATCCTGGACGAGCCGTTGGGCAAGCTGGACGCCCTGACCCGGCTGGCCATGCAGAACGAAATCGTCGAGCTGTGGCAGAAGAACCGCTTCACCGCCCTGCTGGTCACCCACGACGTCGAGGAGGCGCTGTTCCTTGCCACCCGCGTGCTGGTGTTCAGCGAGCGGCCGGCCTCGATCGTCGCTGACCTGACGGTGGATCTGCCCTATCCGCGCCATCGCGGCGATTCACGGCTGACCGAGCTGCGCCACGAGATCATGGTTCTTCTGGGCCTGGGCAATTGGTGAACGGGGGACACGGCCACGCGCCGGCCAGCGCGTGGCCGTGTCAAAGCCCCTTGTGCCTATGCGTCAATCCGGACAACATGCATAATCCAACCGGGTTTCTCTGGCGCGATCCTGCCGCCAGGGCGGGAGGAGGGGCATGCGTTTCACTTGGCTGTTCGCGGCACTGCCTGTCTTCTTCATCGGGAATGCGTTCGCCGAAACCATCCGCGTGTGCACCACCGAATGGCCGCCCTACACCGTCGGCGGCTCCGACGCGGTCGAGGGCATCCACACCCGCGTGGTGACCGAAGCCTTTCGTCGGCTTGGCCTGGACGCGCAAATCGAGAACGTGGCCTGGGAACGGTGCTGGAAGGAACTGCCCAAGGACACCTATCAGGCCGCCTATTCGGCATCGTTCAACGAAGCCCGCGCCCGCGTCGCCATTTATCCCGCCACGCCGTTGCAGCGCCTGTCCTATGTGGCGGTGGTGCGCCGTGGCGAAGCCGAGGGCCTGGACGGCAGCGTTCTGGCGCGGCTGCCCCGGCCGCTGGCGGCGCCGCGCGGCTATTCCATCACCACCGAACTGCGTCAGCTTGGCCACGAGGTGGACGACGGGGCCATGAAGGACAGTCAGAACCTGGAAAAACTGGTGTCGGGGCGCGTCGGCACGGCCGTGATGGAACGACAGGTGGCGGCGTCGCTGATCGCCTCGCTGAAGCTGGCCGACCGGGTCGAGATCCTGCCCGCGACCCTGTCCGCCAAGGATTACTTCCTGGTGGTCAGCCGCGCTGCCGGCGGGTCCGAGGCGGCAGCCCAATCCCTTGCCGATCGGCTTGACCGCGTTCTGGCCGATTTGCGCCGCGAGCGTCTGGCGGAACGGCTGCGGGACGCGGAGGCCCGGCGATGACCAAGGCGCCGCCTGCCCGGGTGTCGCTGGGAGCTCGGGTGCTGGCCATCGCGCTGTCGGCGACGGCGCTGGTGGTTTCGGCGTCCGAAATTTATCGCCTATGGGCCATGCGCCACGAACGGCTGGCCATGCTGAACCAGAAAGCCGAGCAGGTAGCCGACGTGCAGGCGGTCGCCATGTCGCGTCCGCTGTTCGACTATGACCGCGAGGTGGTGGCCGTGCTGGTCAAGGCCATGGCGGGCGATCCCGATATCGTCTGGGTCAGCGTCAACGGCGCCGATGGCAGCGTGTTCGGCCAACTGGGCCGCGACAACGGCCCGCCCTCGGCCATTCACGTGCGTCGCGAGGTGACCTATCAATCGACCGCCGGGCTGGTGACGGTGGGGGCGCTGACCATCGGCTTTTCGTCGGAATCCGCCGATCGCGACGTTCATCGCAACATGCAACTCAGCCTGCTCGAGATGGCGGCCATGCTGGCCAGCCTGTCCATGGCCATCTATTGGAGCCTGCGCCACATCACCCTGCCGCTGCGCGAGGTGACCGGCAGCCTGTTGCGGCTGGCCGAGGGCGACAAGGACGTTCGCGTGCCCGGCCTGGGCCGCGTCGACGAGATCGGCGACATCGCCCGCGCCGCCGAAATCTTTCGCCGCTATGCCGGCCAGATCGAGCGGCTGGAGGCGGAAAAGGCCGCCGAGGCCGCATTGCGCGAAAGCGAAGAGCAATTGCGGCTGATCGTCGATCACATCCCCGTCCCGGTGGTGATGACGCGCATGTCCGATCAACGGCTGCTGTTCGCCAATCAACAGGTGCGCGACCTGCTGGCGGGAGAGGCGCCGCTGGGCACCTCGACCAGGGAATTCTACGCCGATCCCGACGATCGCGACCGTCTGCTGGCCGAACTGGAGGCCAAGGGCCACGTTCGCAATTTCGAGGCGGCACTGAAGCGGGCCGACGGCAGCACCTTCTGGGGGCTGATTTCGGCGGTGCCCACGGTGTTCCGCAACGAACCGGTGCTGACCGCCGGCGTTTACGACATCACCGACCGCCGCCGCACCGAAGAGGAACTGAAGGAAGCCAAGGAACACGCCGAGGCCGCGACCCGTGCCAAGACCGAGTTCCTGGCCACCATGAGCCATGAAATCCGCACGCCCATGAACGGCATCATCGGCATGGCCCAATTGCTGCTGGAAGGTTCGCTGGCCGCCGAGCAGCGCGAACAGCTGGAAGCCCTGTGGAATTCCAGCCGGGCGCTGCAATCGCTGCTGAACGACATCCTGGACCTTTCGCGGCTGGAATCGGGGCGGCTGGAACTGGCATCCGTGCCCTTTGCGCTGGAACATCTGGTGCGCGACGTGGTGACGCTGTATTCGGCCAGGGCCGAGGAAAAGGGGACCGAGATCTCCTTCGCCGTCCATCCCGACGTGCCCCCGTTCGTTCAGGGCGACGATCTGCGTCTGCGCCAGATTCTGCTGAACCTGGTGGGCAACGCGGTCAAGTTCACCACCGAAGGCAGGGTGGCGGTGCTGGTAAGCCGGACCGAGGACGACGCCATCCGCATCGAGGTCACCGATACCGGCATCGGCATTCCGGACGACCGCCAGGCCGAACTGTTCCTGCCCTTCAACCAGGGCGGCGCCGAGGTCACCCGCCGGTTTGGCGGTACCGGACTGGGGCTGGCCATCTGCCGCCGTCTGGTGGAACTGCAATCGGGCCGGATCGGTGTCATCAGCAAGTCGGGCGTGGGCAGCACCTTTTGGCTGGAGCTGCCGCTGGCGGCCACCGCCGCGCCGCCCAATGCCGGGACCGCGGTTTCGACCGACGGCGAGCAGCAAACCGGCATCCGCTCGGTGAGCGTGCTGCTGGCCGAGGACAACCCGGTCAACCAGAAGGTGGTGGCGACTTACCTGCGGCGCCGTGGTCATCGGGTCACCCTGGTCGGCAACGGCCGTGCCGCCGTCGAGGCCGTCGCCGAGGGCGGACCGTTCGATGTGGTGCTGATGGACATGCGCATGCCGGAAATGGATGGCATCGCCGCCACGCGGAAGATCCGTTCCATGCCGCCGCCGGCCGGGGAAACGCCGATCATCGCCCTGACCGCCAACGCCTATGGGTCGGATATGGACGTCTGTCGCGCGGCCGGCATGGACGGCTTTGTCGCCAAGCCGGTGGATTTCGGCGAATTGATGCGGCTGATCGCCCGCTTCGCCCCGGCCGAGGGCAAGGCCGCCACCCTGCCGCCGGCTGCCGTTTCCGGCGAGGCGGGGGGTGCGTTCAGCGCCGAAACCTTCGCTCAGTTGGCCGCCGTCATGGGCCGCGACGGCATGGATGGCCTGCTGGCCAGCTTCGCCCAGGTGGGAGCCGTCTTCAGCCGGGCTGACGGCGCCGCCGAGGTGGCCGAGGCCGCCCATGCCCTGGCGGGGTGCGCCGCCTATCTGGGGCTGGATGTGCTGACCGACGCCTGCCGGCAACTTGAAGCGCAATGCCGGCAAGGCGACGAGAGCTTTCCCGACGGCAAGGCCGCCGTCGATGCCCTGATGGTCCAGGCGCAAGCGTGGATCGAGTCCCAGCGGGAGACGGTCTAACCTGAACCGGCCACGGCAAGGGTGCAGACGGTGCCGTTGTCGGTGTCGTTTTCCATGGTGATGCGTCCGCCGATCTGGTGGGCCAGCGACCGTGCGATTTGCAAGCCCAGGCTGGTCTGGTCTTCCAGGCGGAAGGTTTCCGGCAGGCCGGTGCCGTTGTCGCGAACTGCAAGGCGGTAGCCGCCGGCAGCATCCAGCGGTTCCAGCGCCACCCAGATGTGGCCGCCTTCGCGGTTGGGAAAGCCGTGCTCCAGGGCGTTGCTCAGCAATTCCGTTACGATCAGCGCGGTGGGAACCAGCCGGTCGGGGGCGATGGTCACCGGCTTGGCCGCCACATCCCATCGCACCCTTTCGGCGCCCGCCGCGTCGATGACGTCACGACACAGGTCGGACAGGAAATGGCCCATGTCCACATCCTGTTCAGTGGGATTGTGCAAGGCGCGGTGCAGGCGGCCCAGGGTGGCGACGCGGGTGCGGGCTTCTTCCAATGCCCGGGCGGCGGCGGGGTCGGAAACCTTGCCGGCCTGGATCATCAACAGCGACGAAATGACCTGGAGATTGTTGGATACCCGATGCTGCAGCTCCGAAAACATGACGCGCGCCTGCTGCGTCAACGCGGCGCTGCGTCCGCGTTCGGCATCCAGCCGATCCAGCGCCGTGTTCATGATATGGATGACCACGATATCGACGCCGACGACCAGGGCGTAAAAGCCCAACGCAAGGGCGCCGCCGTTGTCTATCGCGAAACTGTTGATGGGCGGGATGAAAAACCACAGCGCCGCCAATCCGCCAAGCACTGCCGCCACCGTTCCCGGCCAAAGCCCGGCCAGCAGCGTGGTCAGGATCACCGCCGGGAAGAAGGTCAGGAACGGAAAACCCGGCGGCAAGGCATCCGCCACCATCAAGCGGATGGCAAGGGCGATGGCGACGAAGGTCACGGCAAATGCCTGCCCCAGCAGCGGGCTTCGGCGCAATCTCGACAGAACTGATCGAAAGCCAGGCATCGGACTCGCGTAGCTGCTTTATTGATAGGGAATGTGAGGTAGTCGTGTTCCGACTCCAGTCCCCGTGGGCACGCGAAAACGGCTATGGCCGCCCGATATGATCAAAGGTTCGATGGCCGAAAGTGGGCGCGGTCAGCGCCAACCCTGGGTGCCGCACTCCAATCCCACCGCCACCGTGGCGGTGCCGTTGGTCCAGAAGTTCCGATAGGTCCAGATGCGCGGGGCCCCTTCGCAGCTGACCCGCAGATGGTCGGCATCGGCCCATTCCACCTTTGGCGCCGGGCCCTTGTCCATCAGCAGCACCCTGGTTCCCTTGCCGGGGTTTTCCCCCGGCTTGGTCATGGCGACCACATAGGGCACCGCCTCGCCGGCCTTCATGGTGCCGACCACGGCATCCAGGCCGCCGACGGGAGACGGGTAGCGGGCCACTTCGCTGATTTCCCCCTCGCCGCATGCCGCCAGGGCCAGCACCGCCGGTATCGCCATCCATGCCTTCATCGCCGCTCTCCATCCCGTGGGGCGGTGACCCTAGCACGATGGGGGGCGGTCAGCGAGTGAATGGATCGCCGATCCTGGGTTCGTTCGGCGACGAAGGCGGGCGTTCCTCGGACGAGGGAAGCGATATCAGGCGGCCGCACTCGCTGCACAGCGCCATTTCGTCTCCTTCCTCCTCGAGGAAATCGACCACGTGCTCGGTAATGCGCCGGCACGCATCGCAGTAAAGCTGGCGTTTGGCCATGGCCCCATCCCCTGTGCTTCAACGGCACAACCATAGCTATGTTTCTTTGCCAAAAACAATCAACCTGTCGGCAGGGTGTGCGGAATGTCTGGAGGGGCCTCCGGAAGTGCGTCGGGCAGCAGGAACTTGAAAACCGAGCCTTCATTGGGCTGCGATTCGACCCAGATGCGCCCGCCGGCGTGCTCGACCGCCTTCTTGCAGATGGCCAGGCCGATGCCGTTGCCTTCGTAGCTCTGGCGGGTATGCAGACGCTGGAAGATGGCGAACACCCGCTGGTGGAATTGCGGGTCGATGCCGATGCCGTTGTCGGCCACCGAAACTTCCCACCCTTCGGGCGTGTGGCGGGCGGCGATGGTGATCTGGGGCAGACGATCGGCGGCGCGATACTTTACCGCGTTGCCGATCAGGTTCTGGAACAGGCGGCCCAACTCGCCCGGATAGCCCATGACGGTGGGCAATGTCTCCTCGACGGTGATGGTGGCCTGGGCTTCGGCGATCTTTTCCGCCAATTCGCGGGTGGCCTGCCGGACCATCTGGTTCAGGTCCACCGGTTCGATCTCGGTCTCGACCCGGCCGACCCGTGAATATTGCAGCAGGTCCAGGATCATCCGATCCATGCGCAGCGCGCCGTCGCGGGCAAAACCGATGTATTCGCGCGATTCCGCATCCATATGGGCGGCCAAATGGCGTTCCAGCAGGGTCAGGAAGCTTGAGACCATGCGCAGCGGCTCGCGCAGATCGTGCGAGGCCACATAGGCGAATTGTTCGAGATCGGTGTTCGAACGCGCCAGTTCGGCCGATTGCTGGGCGATGCGTGCGGTGTTGCGCTCGGCCAGGTCGCGCTGCTGGCGCAGCTGCGCGTCGCGGGCGGCGATGTCGCAGGCGGCTTTCTCAAGGCGGTCGGCCACCACATCCAATTCGCGACAGGCCGAGCGCATGGTCGGCAGCTTGGTGCCGGGCGACGGCGGCTCGGCCCCCATGGCGGCGGCGAAGCGCGACAGCGCCTTCATGGATCGTGCCAGCCGCCAGCCCAGCCAGCCGGCCAGCAAGGCGCTGGGGACCGACAGCAGCAGAGCGCCGACCGCGTAGATGGCGGCGGCGCGGCGGGCCGGACCTTCCACGGCGTCGCGGGGAAGCGACGAGATCGCCACCCATTGCGACAGGGGAATGCGTTCGAAGGTCAACAGATGCTCGGCCCCGTCGGCCTGTTTCAGGGTCAGGCGGCTGTGGTCGGCCTGCTCCAGCGCGGCGGCGATGGTCGCCTTGTTGGCGTCGATGGGCCCGCCCTCGCGCGGGAACATCGCCGCAGGCCTCCCCGTGCGGTCCAGCAGGCCGGCGGTCCACGGCGCCAGGGTGCGGTCGATCAGCGGTTCGAAACGGCTGGAGAACAGGCCGACCGCCAAGGCGTGCGGCTTGCCCTGCACGGTCACCGGCTTGATCATGGCGAAGATGGTGCGCCGCGACGTCGCCCCGGTGAACAGCGGGGTGATGATGGTGCGCCCTTCGTCCAGCGCGCGGCGCGCTTCGGCCTCGGGGACGGAAAAGGCGGGGGTGGGCTGTCCCGGCGGCACCCGGCTGTTCAGCACGGTCACCCCGTCGGGACGCACCAGCGACACCGCGTCCACCCGTTCGCCGGTAATGGCGCGGGCCTGGGCGTGAAAGGCCGCCAAATCGCCGTCGCGCAGGGTGGGGCTGGCCGAAAGCACGTCCAGCGTGCCGGCCAGGGCATCCATCTGCGTCTGAATGGCGGCGGCGATAAAGGTGGTGCGCGCCTCGGCCCGCTGCCACGCCACCTCGTATTCCGAACGCATGGACAGGGCGAACAACGCCAATGCCAGACCGGCTACCGGCAGAAATGCCGCCAGTACCAGGATGGCGAGGTAATGCCGGATACCTGGCGCGCGCAAGATTCCTCCCTACACGATTGTTCGTCTCGTGCTTGGATCATGCTACGCGCATAAACCGGGTGCGGTCAAATGACCGCGGCCCGAACATCGGTGATTTATTGTGTCATTCGGCGGCGGCAACCTTGGGTGTCGGCTGCTTGTGCAGACCCAATTCATCCCACACCGCCACGAACGCCTTGACCAGATGATCCAGCATTTCGTCGGTATGCAGCGGGGTGGGGGTGACGCGCAGCCGCTCGGTCCCCACCGGCACGGTGGGATAGTTGATGGGCTGGACGTAGATGTCGTGCTTGCTGAGCAGCAGGTCCGACGCCTGCTTGCACAGGGCGGCGTTGCCCACCATGACGGGAACGATGTGGCTGACCGACGGCATCACCGGGATGCCGGCCTCGGACAGGCGGCGCTTGGTGGTGGCGGCGCGTTCCTGATGGCGGTCGCGGATTTCGGGGTGCTTGCGCAACGCCTTGACCGAGGCCAGCGCGGCGGCGGCGACCATGGGCGGCATGGACGACGAGAAAATGAAGCCCGGCCCGAAGCTGCGCACGTAATCCACCAGGCTGTTGGAGGCGGCGACATAGCCGCCGACCACGCCGACCGCCTTGGCCAGGGTGCCCTGGATGATGGTGACGCGGTCGCGCACGCCGTCGCGCTCGGCCACGCCGGAACCCTGGGCGCCGTACATGCCGGCGGCATGCACTTCATCCAGATAGGTCATGGCGTTGTGCCGTTCGGCCACGTCGCAGATTTCGGCGATGGGGGCGATGTCGCCGTCCATGGAATAGACCGATTCGAACGCGACCAGCTTGGGGGTCTCGGTCGGATAGGCCGACAGCAACTCTTCCAGGCTTTCGGGATCGTTGTGGCGGAAGACGTGCTTGGGCGCCTTCGAGTGGCGGATGCCCTCGATCATGGAATTGTGGTTCAGCTCGTCCGAAAAGACCACGCAGCCCGGAATGGTCGAGGCCAGGGTGGACAGCGTGGTGTCGTTGGCGACGTAGCCCGAGGTGAACAGCAGCGCCGATTCCTTGGCGTTCCAGCTCGCCAGCTCTTCTTCCAGCAGCACGTGGTAGTGGTTGGTGCCGGAAATGTTGCGGGTGCCGCCGGCGCCGGCGCCGCAACGGTCAACCGCTTCCTTGGCGGCGGCCAGCACGTCGGGGTGTTGGCCCATGCCCAGATAGTCGTTGGAGCACCACACCGTCACCTCGTGCACTTGCCCGTCGCGGTAGTTGCGGGCAACGGGAAAGCGTCCGCACTGGCGTTCCAGATCGGCGAAGACGCGATAGCGGCCCTCGCTCTTCAGATCGGCGATACGCTTGGCGAAATAGTGCTGGTAATCCATCGAAACTTGCCTCCCTCCGCGCACGAAAAGGCGGCGCGGGTAAACAGCTGCGGCGACTGTAAAGGATCGGAAACCTGCGGCGCAACTTACATGGCATTAATCTCCGCAACCGGATGACGGTTATTGCGACACCGCGCCGGCAGCGGCCAGTTCGGCGTGGGCCTCGTCAAGCGCACGGCGGAAGCGGGCCAGCATGTCGGCGATCTCGTCTGCGCTGATGATCAGCGGCGGGGCGAAGGCCACCGCGTCGCCCATGGCGCGCAGGATGACGCCGTGGTTCTGGGCCTTGGCCACTACCCGGGCGCCGGCCGTCAAGGCGGGGGCGAACGGTGTCTTGGCGGTCTTGTCCGCCACCAGCTCCAGCGCGCCGATCAGGCCGACGCCGCGCGCCTCGCCCACCAGCGGATGCTCGCGCAACGCGTCGAGGCCGTCCTGCAGCACGGGGGCCACCTTGCGCACGTGGGCGACGATGTCGCGTTCGGCATAGATTTTCAGGGTTTCCAGCGCCACCGCCGCCGCCACCGGGTGGCCGCCATAGGTGAGGCCGTGGCCGAACACGCCGATGCGCCCGGCTTCTTCCTTGATGGGGTCATAGACGTGGCCGGCGACGATCAGCGCCGAAATGGGCATGTAGCCCGACGACAGCCCCTTGGCCACGGTCATCATGTCGGGCTGCATGCCGAAGGTCTGGCTGCCGAACATGTTGCCGGTGCGGCCGAACCCGGTGATCACCTCGTCGGCGACCAGCAGCACGTCGTACTTGCGCAGCACCGCCTGGATCTTCTCGAAATAGCCGGCGGGCGGCACGATCACGCCGCCGGCGCCCATCACCGGCTCGGCGAAGAAGGCGGCCACCGTTTCGGGACCTTCGGCCAGGATCAGCTTTTCCAGTTCCTCGGCCCGGCGGGTGGCGAATTGCTCTTCGGTTTCGCCCTGTTCGCCATAGCGCCAGTAGTGCGGGCAGCCGGTATGCAGGATGCGGTCGATGGGCAGGTCGAACGACCGCTGGTTCACCGGCAGCCCGGTCAGCGAACCGGTGGCGACGGTGACGCCGTGATAGGCGCGCTCGCGGGCGATGATCTTCTTTTTCTCGGGCCGGCCCAGCGCGTTGTTGCTGTACCAGATCAGCTTGATGGCGGTGTCGTTGGCTTCCGAGCCTGAACAGGCCAGGAAGATCTTGGCGTCCGGCAGCGGCGCCAGTTCGGCCAAAGCCTCGGCCAGCCGCACCCCCGGCGCGTGCGCCTTGGAGCTGAACAGGTGATAGAACGGCAATTCGCGCATCTGCGCGGCAGCCACGTCGGCCAGCCGTTGCTCGCCCCAGCCCAGCGTGGTGCACCACAGCCCGGCCAAACCCTCAATATAGTCCTTGCCGTCTTCGTCGTACACCCGCACGCCCTGGCCGCGCGCGATCACCAGCGGGCCTGTTTCCGGGTGGCGGACCAGATTGGTGTAGGGGTGAAACAGGTGGGCGACATCGGCCTCGGCAACCGTGCTCATGGCTCCTCCGCAATGGGGAAGCGGAGTTTAGGCCCGATGGCCGCCGTCGCACAATGCGTAGAAAGCGAATGCCTATACGCGCGTGTGGCTCTTGATCTTGAACGCGTAAACGTACAGGTCGGTGGCCTGGGCTTCCGCGCGGCGGCCCTTGGTCTTGCGCGTGCTGACGAAGTAGTCGACCACCTCGTGCGCTTCGTACTCGTCTTTGGCCAGGCGGGAAATCCAGGCGTCGCCGCTTTGCTTCAGCGCATGGCGGGTGAACAGGGCCGCCTTGGGGGTGCCGGTGCAGCCCACGAAGAATTCGCCGAATTTGGCGCCGTTGCGGCCGATGAAATCCTCGATGTCGCCGATGATCTCGGATCGCGACTTGGCCGACATTGTTCGTTCCCCCGGACCTATCCCCAAAAAGCACCATACGCCCTTGGGTTGGGGACGGCAATCGACGGACGACCCTATTCGGACCAGGTGCGCACAATTCCCCGGTCCAGCCGATATTCCATGATGCGGTGATTGTTGGTGTCGCTGACCAGCAGCCGGTGCGGGCCATCGGCGGCGATGCCGGCGGGCTCGGCGGGGGGGCGGCAGATGCGGTCGGCACAGGTCAGGCCGTCGATGTCGCTGATCCGGCGCTGGTGCAGCGAGATGACGCGGATGGCGGAATTGTAGCTGTCGGCCACGAACAGCTGTCCGTCCACCGCCGCCACCCCCAGCGGGTGTTGCAGCCGGGCTTGGTCCAACGGGCCGTTGGTGTGGCCGAAGTCGAACAGGCCGTGGCCCGCCAGGGTTTCGACGCGCCCCGAGATCAAGCACAGCCGCCGGATGGCCGAGGTTTCGCTGTCGGCGAAATAC
>DATGXU010000493.1:0-1588 GCA_035298685.1 Magnetospirillum sp.
TTCGAGGCCCCGCCCGGCAAGCCGCGGCTGGCCGTGGTGGTGACCGGGCTGGGCCTTGACAAGGACGCCACCGAGGCCGCCATCACCAAGCTGCCCGCCGAGGTCACCCTGGCCTTCAGCCCCTATGCCGGCGGCCTGGACAAGTGGATCAAGAAGGCGCGCGAGTTCGGCCACGAGATCGTGGTGATGCTGCCGGCCGAGCCGGTGGGCTTTCCCGCCCGCGATCCAGGCCCCTGGGGCCTGTTGGTGGCCAATTCGGTGGACGAGAACCTGTCCCGCATGGAACAGGCCCTGGCCCGCGCCCCCGGCGCCGTGGGCGTGCTGGCCCCCGACGGCGCCTTCGTGCGCTCGGACAAGCTGAAGCCGGTGCTGACCGCGCTCAAGGACCGTGGCCTGATCTTCCTGGGCGACGGCGCCAGGATCGATGTGGACGTGCCCGGCGCGCTGGTCACCACCACGCTGGACACCGATCTGTTCCGCGACGCCATCGAGGCCCGCCTGAACGCCGCCGCCCGCGCCGCCCGCGACAGCGGCAGCGGATTGGTGGTGGTGTCGCCGCGCCCGGTGGCCTTCGACCGGCTGGTGGGTTGGCTGGACCGTCTGGGCGATCAGGGTGTCGCCGTGGCGCCGGCCACCGGCATCGTCAAACAGACGGGAAAATGATGAGCAAGCCCATCCCCTATCTCGACCGCCCCTACCGCCCCAACGTGGGGTTGGTGCTGTTCAACGCCCAGGGCCTGGTGTTCACCGCGCGTCGCATCGACACCGCGGAAACCGCGTGGCAGTTCCCCCAAGGCGGCATCGACGACGGCGAGGACCCGCGCACCGCCGCCATGCGCGAGCTGGAGGAGGAGATCGGCACCGCCAAGGCCGAGATCATCGGCGAAAGCAGCGGCTGGTATTCCTATGACTTGCCGCCCGACGTGGCCGACAAGTGGCACAAGGGGCGCTGGCGCGGCCAGACCCAGAAATGGTTCGCCCTGAAGTTCCTGGGCACCGACGCCGACATCGACATCGCCACCGAGCATCCCGAATTCGCCGAGTGGCGCTGGATGAAGCTGGCCGACGTGCCGGGCGTGATCGTGCCGTTCAAGCGGGCGCTTTACCAGCAGGTCGCGGCCGAGTTCCGCGCCATCGCCGAGTCCCTGGCCGCCGGGGCCTGATCGCCGGGAGTCGCGCACCGTCGCCGGCCCATGCTACACTCGAATGGTGTTACCATTTAGACGGAGCAGGCATGAGCGAAGCGGCGGCCGGACAGCCCGATATGGACGTACAGGCCATTCTCGACAACATGACCGACGCCTTTTTCCGCACCGACCGCGACGGCCGGCTGCTGATGGCGTCGCGTTCGGTCGAGAATCTGCTGGGCTGGCCGCGCGAGGCCGTGCTGGGGCAGAACGTCCGCGCCTTGTACGTGGACGCCGCCGACCGCCAGACCTTTCTCGACCTGGTGGATGCCCATGGCGGCCGCCTTTCGGGGCATGATCTGCAGTTCCGCCGCCGCGACGGCAGCACCGTGTGGGTTTCGGCCAGCGCCCGCCGCCTGGGCGAGGACGATGGCGGCGGCCTGGAAGGCGTGCTGCACGAC
>DATGXU010000494.1:0-11466 GCA_035298685.1 Magnetospirillum sp.
GCCGTCGCCCGTATGCATCAGGTTCGACAGCAGCGTGCGCATCCAGGTGTTGCCGGACTTGGGGTAGGAGGCAAGCCAGACGAGGCCGGGCGGCAGGGCGGGCATGGCGGCCTCAGCCGGCAAGGCTGCGCCAGTGGGCCCGGAGCGTCTCGGCCGTGTGGGCGAGCTGGTCCAGGTCGAGGCGGCGGTTCAGGTGAAAGACCGGAACATGGCGCAGGACGGCAGCGGTCAGCTCCACTTGGCGGCTGCCCCGGATGGCGGCAAGGGCGAGCGACAGTCGCGGACGGAAGCTTTGCTCGAGCAGCGTCTGGGCGCCGTCCAGCGGCGACAGCCGGACGATGCTTTCGCGCAGCGGCGGCTTGACCTCCTGCAAGACGTAGATGGCCGCCAGCGGCAACGGCTGGTCCGGCCCCGGCCGGCCCGGATCCACATAGAACTTGGCGACGCCCGAGCGCACGCCGCCGTGGCGCGCCTCGGTCAATCCACATTGGCGGATGCTGTCGTCGAACAGCTTGAGGCGGCGGCCGTCCGGCCATATCAGGGGGCGTCCGCCGCCATCCAGGTCGATGACGGCGATGTCGTCACCGATGAAATCGCACCCGCCTTGGCACAGGGCGGCGGCCATGGTGGACTTGCCGGCCCCGCTTGGACCGCACACGGCATAGGCGCGGCCGTTCAGCGCCACGGCCGAGGCATGCAGCACCATTTTGCCGCGCTGGTGCAGCAAGGCGCCGAAGCAGGTGCCCATCAGGAAGGGCAGGGCGTCGGCGGGATCGACCCCCGGCTCGGGCTGCATGTCGAGGAACCGGCCGGCCTGGGCCAGGAACCGGCCGATGGTGGGCAACCGCAACAGGAAGTTCTCGCCGTCCACTTCCCAGTTCGGCCCCTGCCGCGTCGCCCCTTCCAGTCGTTCGGGCACCGGCCGCAGGCGCACCTCCACGTCAGGCGCGGCGGTGGCCGTCCCGCACGGGATCGCCCCCGGCAGCTCGATTTCTGCGCCGACGGTCAGGCCGGAAATTCGGTAGACGAACATGCGGGCGCGGGTCCGAGAACAAAGGGGGGGCTGCTACCGCCCCTCTCTAGCGGAAAGCCGACGGACGTTCAATATGAATGCGCCCGCAATGCGCCTGCGCTCGCCGCCCTTTTCTGTGTTCGCGAGCTCTGGCATTATAGCCTCCCAATCCCCCGCGCGGGGAATGCGAAACGGTAACCGTGAGATTGACATGGCCCAGCCCGAAACCACTGCCCCACCCGCTGCGCAGCCCGCTCGCAAGGCGTGGGAACCGCCATGCATTAAGGACGTTTCCGTGACCACGACGGCAAAAGATTCGTCCAATTTCGAAGTGGGCTTGACCAAGAACGGTTCGTAGGCCCGAGCATGGGTAGTGCGATAAGGCGCCGTCCGTTGCAGGGTGGCGCCTTTCGTTTGTCTTCACATGCATCGACACCTTTGGCCTGCCCGATCTGCGCGGTCGTGTGGTGGTCGGCGTGGGCGACGATCCTCTGGACATCGTCGATCCGGCCCGGGGTACCACGGGGGCGCCGTCAAAACGGCCGGCGCGATCGAAGCCCGCATCGCCACGGTGAACGGCTTCCGGTCGGCGAAATTCGCCATGGACGAGGTGGCGATAAAGGGCGCGATCGCCCGCGATTTCAACATTCAGGGCGGCGATGTCGTCCGCCGCGAGGCGGAAGACGGCAGTGTCGTGTTGAAGGTCGAGGTCAATGATCCGTTGCCCGAATGCGGCCGCGCCCAGGTAACCTATGTGCAGGCCCCGCAATCGCGCGGGTTGGAGCGGGTCGGCATCGTCTGGAAAGGCAAGGCCGATGCCATGGTGGGCGGCGCGGGGACGCTCCGGGACTACTTCATCGACCTCGATTACATCGTCATGGCGCGAGATTATCTGGTGGCGCAGAACTTCCCGGCGGTGGGCAACGTCGCCGAAGTCCTGCGGCCACGCGGCCGCAGTCTCGCATTTCGCGGCTATGACGGGTGAAAGTTCCGAAGCACTTGGTGCGGGGGCGTCGGTGGACGTTGATCGCGCACAAAAGAAACGGCCGGCGGGGGATTCCTCCCCGGCCGGCCGTCGCTCACTATACCGCCAAAGGGCAGGCGCCGATTACTCGCTCTTGTAGTTCGGCGCTTCCTTGGTGATGGCGATGTCGTGGACGTGGCTTTCACGCAGGCCGGCCGAGGTGATGCGGCGGAAGGTGCAGCGGGTCTGCATTTCGCCGATGGTGCCGTTGCCGGTGTAGCCCATGCCGGCGCGCAGGCCGCCCACCAGCTGGTGGATGACGTTGCCGGCCGGGCCCTTGTAGGGAACGCGGCCTTCCACGCCCTCGGGCACCAGCTTCAGGCTGTCCTGGACGTCGGCCTGGAAATAGCGGTCGGCCGAGCCGCGCGCCATGGCGCCGATCGAGCCCATGCCGCGATACGACTTGTACGAACGGCCCTGATACAGGAAGACCTCGCCGGGGCTTTCCTCGGTGCCGGCCAGCAGCGAGCCGACCATCACGCAATCGGCACCGGCGGCGATGGCCTTGGCCAGGTCGCCCGAATACTTGATGCCGCCGTCGGCGATCAGGCAGATGCCGGCCTTGCGGGTGACTTCCGCCACTTCCATGATGGCGGAAAGCTGCGGCACGCCGACGCCGGCCACCATGCGGGTGGTGCAGATGGTGCCGGGGCCGATGCCCACCTTGACCGCGTCGGCGCCGGCATCGGCCAGCGCCTGGGCGGCCTGGGGGGTGGCGATGTTGCCGCCCACCACCTGGGCCGTGTCCGACAGCCGCTTGATGGTGCGCACCGCTTCGATCACGCCGCGCGAATGGCCGTGGGCGGTGTCGACCACGATCAGGTCCACCTCGGCCTCCAGCAGCGCCTCGGCCCGCTTGATGCCGTCGGGGCCGACGCCGGTGGCGGCGGCGACGCGCAGGCGGCCCTTGGCGTCCTTGCAGGCGTTGGGATGGGCCTTGGCCTTCTCGATGTCCTTCACCGTGATCAGGCCGGTGCAGCGGTATTCTGCGTCGACCACCAGCAGCTTTTCGATGCGGTGCTGGTGCAGCAGGCGCTTGGCTTCTTCCTTTTCCACGCCTTCGCGCACGGTGACCAGGCGATCCTTGGTCATCAGCTCGGCGACCGGCTGATGGACGTCGGACGCGAAGCGCACGTCGCGGTTGGTCAGGATGCCGACCAGCTTGCGGGTGCCGCGCTCGACCACCGGAATGCCCGAGATCTTGAAGTCGGCCATCAGCCGCAGCGCCTCGGCCAGCGGCTGGTCGGGGTGAATGGTCACCGGATTGACCACCATGCCCGATTCGAACTTCTTGACGGTGCGCACCTCGGCGGCCTGGGCGGCGATGTCCAGGTTCTTGTGGATGACGCCGATGCCGCCGGCCTGGGCCATGGCGATGGCCAGCCGCGCCTCGGTCACGGTATCCATGGCGGCGGATACCAGCGGGATGCCGAGTTCGATCGAGCGGGTGATGCGGGTGCGGGTAACGACTTGCGTCGGCAACACGTCCGATTCCGCCGGGACCAGCAGAACGTCGTCGAACGTGAGGGCTTCCTTGATTTCCATGCCACCTCCGGGGAGTAGTGGCGCGCCATCATACACAATATGGCTCGCCTCTCAAGCATGCCATGGCAGCATTATGAATTTGGATATGGTATGCTGGCTATGCTGGTGCGAGATGTATCCCCGGCGCTACCTGGGATCGCCCGAAATCGGGCTGTCGCGCCCGCTCCTCGTAATGGGAGGGTGCCATGCGGACGTCCGAAACGTGGGTGTGTCTGGCCGATGGCGATCATGCGCAGTTCTATCACTGCGACGCGCCGTCCTATTGTCTGGAACCCGTGATGGGCTTCGGCGTGCCGCGCGGCGGCCGCACCTTCGCCGGCCGGCTGGCCAGCCAGCTCGATCGCGCCGCACGCGACAGCCTGTTCGTGTCGCTGGTGCTGGTCGGGCCGCCGGCGGTGCTGGCCGAGGTCGAGGGCGAGATGGCGCCCGACACCCGCAACCGCGTGGTGGGCGAGGTGAGCCGCAACTTGTGCGGCCGCTCGCCGCGCGAGCTGGAAACCCATCTGTGCGGCATGCTGCGGCACTGACGGGCCGTAAACGGTAGTGGCCGGCGAGGCGGACCTACTCCGCCTCGTCCTCGTCGTCGCCGGCTTGCTCGGGCGCCAGCCCCTTGAATCCCGTGGCCACTACGTAGGTTTCGGCCGATTCCTTGCGGCTGGCCGGCGGCTTGGCGTGGCGCACGGTGGCGAAGTTCTTTTTCAGGGTGTCCAGCAGCCCTTTTTCGGTGCCGCCCTGGAACACCTTGGCGACGAACACGCCGCCCGGCGCCAGCACTTCCATGGCGAAATGCAGCGCCACCTCGACCAGGCCGATGATGCGCAGGTGGTCGGTGGCCGGGTGCCCGGTGGTGGGGGCGGCCATGTCCGACACCACCACGTCGGCCAGTCCGTCCAGCGCCTCTTTCAGGCGGTCGGGCGAATCGTCGGCCAGGAAGTCGCCCTGCATGCAGATGGCGCCGGGGACCGGGTCGTATTCCAGGATGTCCATGCCGACCACCTTGCCCTTGGGGCCGACGCGGTCCACCGCGATCTGGGTCCAGCCGCCGGGGGCGGCGCCCAAATCCACCACGCGCAGGCCTTTCTTCAGGAAGTGGAACCGGTCGTCCAGTTCCAGCAGCTTGAAGGCGGCGCGCGAGCGGAAGCCCAGCTTGCGGGCTTCGTGCACATAGGGGTCGTTGAGCTGGCGTTGCAGCCAGCGGGTCGAGGACGGCTTGCGCTTCTTGGCGGTCTTCACCGCCTCGAACATCATGCGGCTTCCCGAGCCGCGTCCGCTGCTCGACTTCGACGGGGGCTTGCTCATGTCCTAATTCTCTCCCATGGCCGGACGCCGGGCGTTCTCGGCCATCATGGCCAGCAGCAGGCCCTCGCGCACGCCGCGGTCGGCGACGCGCAGCGAGGTCAGCGGCCACAACTGGCACATGGCTTCCAGAATGGCGCAGCCGGCCAGCACCAGATCGGCCCGTTCGGGGCCGATGCAGGGGTGGCGCGACCGCTCAAAGGCGGTCATGGCGCCCAGGCGGGCGGTGACCTCGGCGATGTGTTCAAAGCGCAGATCGACGCCGTCCACCAGATTGCGTTCATAGCGATCCAGGCCCAGATGCAGGGCGGCCAGCGTGGTGACGGTGCCCGAGGTGCCCAGCATCTGCACGCTGCCGTCGGCCAGCCGCTCGCCGATGGCATGGCGGGCCTCGAACGGGGACAGCCGCAGGCGGATGTCGGAAACCGCCTGGGCATAGCCCTCGGCGGTGTTCAGGCGCTCGCCCAGTTCCTCGGCCAGGGTGACTACGCCGACGGGCAGCGATTGCACGCCCTGAACTTGCTGGCGGCCATGCTCGTTCTTCACCCACACCAGTTCGGTCGAACCGCCGCCGATGTCGAACACCAGCGCCCACGGCACGGCCGGTTCCATCAGCGAGGCGCAGCCGGCCAGCGCCAGTCCGGCTTCCTCGTGCGCCGAGATGATGTTCAGCTCAAGCCCGGTCTCGCCGGCCACGCGGGCGGCGAACTCGGCATGGTTGGAGGCGCGGCGGCAGGCCTCGGTCGCCACCAGCCGGGCATGGGTGACCCGGTTGCGCGCCATCTTGTCGGCACAGGCCTTCAGTGCCGCCACGGTGCGGGTCATGGCTTCTTCCGACAGGCGGCCGGTGGCGGCCACGCCCTCGCCCAGCCGGGTGATGCGCGAAAATGCGTCCACCACCCGGAACGCCTTGGCCTGCGGCCGCGCCACCAGCATGCGGCAGTTGTTGGTGCCGAGGTCCAGGGCTGCGTAAACGGAATCGAAGGACGAGGACGAAGCTAGAAAACTCAATGCCTGCTCACTTGCCGAATTGGCGTCGGGCGCACCCAAACCCCGCCCGGGGGCGATGTTACCTGCCGCCGCTTCCGCCCCCAAGAAAAATGTCGCGCTGCCATAGATCCTGATGGATATCGCACAGCCGGCGAAATTTTTCCCTTTTCATTTCCGAAAATCCTGTGATAGAAGGTGCGCCTCTCGCGACGGACCGCCGGTTCCCACAACCGGCCTCCAACGCACCGGCCGGCAAAGCCGCCTGCTGGGGGATCGTCTAACGGTAGGACAGCGGACTCTGACTCCGCCAGTCTAGGTTCGAATCCTAGTCCCCCAGCCAACTTTTCCGCTTATGAATCAATGACTTAGGCTTCTTCGCGGGGCCTTTTTCGTGTCTCGCGCACCCTTTCAAGCGGTTCCGGCTGATTTCGGCGGATTTCCAAGGGTTTCGCAGAACACTCACGCGCGCTTCGATCCATTCCGAGCGGTTCCACGCAACACGGATGCAACACGCGGGGGCGGGTCTGTTGCATGGGCGTTCGCGTTGGAGTGAGCCGTTGTCATGCCATCTTGGATGGTCTGGCACTACCAGCGAAGCGTTGCAATGGTCGGCTGGGTGTGATTATGTAGTCACAGAGCAGGTGGTTTCGACAGCAGAAAATCCCCGTTGCTGCCAAGGAATGGAGGGAGCCGGCCTAGCCGGATGGGGTCCTCCCAAGCCACCTGCCCAACTCCCCACATTGCTATTTTCGACCGCGCAGCTCCTTGAGCCTGTGTGGTGTCACAGGCGTAATCAGCGAGCGGATTTCGATGCCGTCGTCGCCTGGCACAATGGCGATTGGCACCACCAAGCCGTTGCCGTCGGCAGGAGTAATCAGCACCGGCTGGCGCCAACCTTTCTGGCCGTTGCCCAGCGATACCTCGCGCGCGGAACGGATGTGGCGGCCAATGTCGTCCACCATAGCATGGAGCGCCCTGCGCCGGTCAGGCTCCCAGTGAGCCATGACTCCGGACTTGAGTAACACCCGGTTGGTCACTGACGCCCAGGTGCCGTCTCGTGCCTCCAACTGTTCCAGTGCCACCTCGTCCAGCGCCCCCATCTCGAAGGTCGCCAGCGGCAGCGCGCGGCCCTTAGGCGAGGGCAGGACGTGCATTTCCCAATACGGGCGTAGGAAAGCCTCGTCCAGCATCGGATCGGGCTGGGCGAGCAACTGCACTAGCCGCTGTGCCAGTGTGGCGCCGTTGATGGGGTTGGGCATGGGGGCGGTCGTCATGACCACTTCCGTCTATGCCAAGCTTTTCTACAGTACAACAAGATTATGGCTGAGGCGGGGAGGCTGGAAACTTTAAATGGAACCATCGGTCACCCGCGAGCCAATTCCGCTTCGATGATCTTCTTCACGCCAGCGTGAGAGACATTGACGCCCTCGGCCTTCATGGTGTCGGCGATGGCCCGGAGCGATTGGCCAGCCTGCCGCAAGGCAACCATGCGGCTGATCGCGGCCTGTTGTGATTCGTCGGCCACAAGCTCGCCCTCTTCATCCAAGGTCCAACCGAAAGGAACGGTGCCGCCCAGGTAGCGGTTGCGGGCCTTCTGGTCGGCCTTCACGTCGCGGATGCGCTCACGGATGCGGTCGCGTTCGGCCTCGGCCACCGCCGACAGGATGGTGAAGACCAGCTTGGAAATGCCGTTGCTGGTTACGTCGCCGCCCAGGTCAATCATGTGCAGGGCGATCCCGTCGCGCTTTAGCTGGTCGCAGACGTTCAAGGCGTCGGTGGCGGAACGGAACATGCGGTCAAGCTTGGGGGTGATGATGGTGTCGCCGGGCTTTAGCATGGCCAAGAGCTTGGCACCCTCGGGCCGGTCCACCATTGGCTTGGAACCCGACACGCCGCGCTCGACGAACATCTGGTCGATCTGCATGCCTTGCATCAGGGCGTAGCCCTCCACCGTGCGCTGCTGGGTGCCCAGGCTTTCGCCTTCGTCGGCTTGGCGTTCGGTCGAGACGCGGCAGTAAGCGTAGGTGGCCATGTCGGGAAGTCTGTAAACGTGTAAACCTGCGAAACACGTTACACCCGATGGGAATGCTTGTAAACCTGCTATAGCGCGTAAACGAGCATGGCCTTGCCGAAGCCGTGAAACACCCACTTGATATAGCTTGAATGAAATCAGCCCCGGCCTCAGCTCGCTTCCATGCACATCGTAGTGGACGATGTTTATCCCGGCCATCCTCGCGCGCGTAGGAGGTGCGAACCTAGCGGGCGCTGTAATTGGAATTTAGTCACTCTGAGAAAATCACGTTCACAACCTTTATGCTGGCCTGCGCCTCTGTCCTATAGTAGTCAGCAAATGAAGAGTCAGATCGTATCTCGCCGGGCGGAATGGCGTGAACGTATGTGAATGTTGTTGAAACTAGCTTTCCGCCCTTATCGTAGGTTGTTAGCTCAACGCGGGCATCTCTAATATTCTTATTAGACATGTTTTTTAATGAAACATTCCATTTAATTGTCCCTCGCCCTCCGAAGGAAGGGTCTGCTTTCCAATTCCAATCCGATATTTGGACGGCATCCAAGTTGACATTGTTGACGGAAGGGCCGCTGCTGCTACCCCAAAACATCATGCTTATTCCGAGGAGAAATACGGCTATAGACCCCCCGCGCCACCTCTCCCTTCTGATAAAAGATAGGACGGCAAGACCCAACGTGGCCATGAGTGGTATGGAAAGAAGGATGCGGGGCGTAAACAGGCATAAAAAAAGTCCAACTGTGGCAAGCACGAGGAAGACGGGCGTTCCCTTCGTAGGATTTCTTGTCGTATTCTCAGCGGGGCCTGCAATCCTCACTCCACAGTGAGGACACGTTTCCGCCCGATCCGAAATTTGCTGAGCGCATTCTTTGCACTGGGTCAGCATGGCATTCCCCCCAACCAGAACTCACTCTCGGAAGGGTAGCAGAGAATGCCGCTGGTGGGTATTGGCGCCGTGAAACCTGCCGCAGAACGCAGGTCACAGCGTCGCCAGATTGTCCCTGCACTCGCGGATAAACGCAACCAGAGCGCGCCTTTCCTCGATGGCCTTGGCGGTGTAATGCCCGTGCTTCAGGGCGTTGCGGTTTCCGGCAGGGGCGCCGCTGCCATCAGCCCCGCCATGCATCCGGCACCGCTTCCGGCCTGTCACTGCTGGCGATTGGCACGGCGTTCCCTTCCGGGTTCTCGCGCCACATCGGGGGCATTGGTGCATAGGTAAGGGCGGCAAGGTCCGTTGCATGGGGTTGTTCCTCTGAAATCAAGTTGACGCCCTCCCCCCGGATGTTGGCGGGAGCGTTGACCTGCACGGCGGCCTGTTCGGCACTGACATTCACATGCTGGTGCTGAACCACCACCCGCTGCTCGCCCTTGCTGCGATACCGCCTCAGGGCCTCCATCTGCGCCGGGAATGTGCGCAAGAGCTTGGTCGCCGTGTTGCTGAGTTTCTGGAAATGGTCGATCTGGGACGGTGACTGTTCCATGGCTCGGCGCATGCATTCCAGGGCCGCATGGTGGGCTGCGACCATCTGCACCGCCAACATGGCTTCGGCGGCATCACGGGGGCCGATGCCGTGAACCATCGCCACCGCTGCATTCCAGTCTGCCTGATTGATCGGCGCCGATGTGCCCTTGAAATGCACGGCGTTCATGACCTGGCCCGCCATCTCGTTCGCCAGCGAGAAATCACCCGTTCCGAAGGTGTCGCACAATGCCGCCTGCCACACCGCATAGTTGGCGTGGTCGGCACTGGTTCGCACCACATTGGGCTTGCTCTGATCGATGGCATAGCGAGGGGCGCGGCCTTCGTCCTGCCGGCGCGCCACACGTTCCACCACGCGCGCTTCGGCCTCGGTGGGGCGGTATGGCGCGGCCGGAAGATTGGCAGGCGCTTCCGCCTTGGAGGCTTTGCGACGGCGGCCCGGTCGCTTGTCCGCTGCGGTATCCGTCATTGTCCGAGAACCTGCTTCATGAAGTGGAGGCTACCCACCTGTTGCAGCGGTTGCCATGCGTGACGGTGCCCACGGCGCCCGGCGGGGCGGGATAGGTCCAGCGCGTCGCGGATGCAGAGGTGCAATTCCCGATGGGTCGAAATCATGTTGCATGCTCCAATCGTGGGGAATTGCCCCGGTCGGGACGGGGCGTTGCCGAGTTAGTCGTGAACGGTGCCGCCTGCCTTCATGTGCGACATCTGTTGCACTGACGTCATGTCAAAGAACGCGGTGCGGGACATTGACTTGCCGAAGCCGCTGGCCTGCTGCTGGGGCTGTGTCGGCGTCTGGTCGGAGGTCGAGGCCGTGCCGGTCAGGATGAAGTCGCGGTGCTTGGAATGCTGCACCATCAACGCCAAGGATTCCTCGAAGTCGGCCACATCGCCCGGCCGCTGCCTGCTGTAGACCTTCGAACCTTCGCCGTCATAGGCCACCAGCTTGCCGTCCTCTAAGCGGTAGGCGTCGGAGAACATCGCCTTCAACATGTCGGCGGGCACCTTGGCGTCAAGGTTGGCGAAGCGGGAACCCATAAAGGCGTTGGCCACGGCGGCGGCGTGTTCGGCCTTGCCTGAGCGGCTGGTAAGCGCGGCGGCGTCGATGGTGACTTCGCGGCCGGCGTCGTCGGTATAGACCGGCCAACCGCCCTTCAGGATGGCGTGGCCGCTGTCGTCGAGAACCAATTTCATCGGTGGTGATCCTTCTTGCTGTGAAAGGGGGTGTCGAGGTCGAGGCGCAATTGCTTGGCGCCGCTGCGACGGGGCTTTCGCCGCTCGGGTTTCTGACGAGCGGACCAGATGGCCCACGGGCCGACGATCAGCAGGCCGGCAGGCTTAAAGAGGTCGTCGGACTCGATGGGCTTGCGCTTGGCGTTGCTCATGCGGCGTTCCTCCCATGGTCGAGGTCAAGGCGTCCGTCCACCCACTCGCGCAACAGGCCCTCGGCGCAGGCGTTGGGCGAATAGCGCGAGCCGCCTTTGCTGAGGAAGTTGGACAGGGTGCAGGACTTCACGCCAACTCGCGCCGCCAGTCGAGCGTGGGTACCTTTGGGCATGGTCGCCAGCTTGGCTTTCAGGTCGGCGCGCAAGCGGTCGGTGGGCGATGTCTGGTTGGTCGCCGTCGTCGCCGACTTGGTGGCCAAATATTCCTCAATGTCCCACACGCCAGTAGCCCGCCCCTCGTCATGCCCGACGCGATGACGCTGCCGCTCTGCCGGTTGGCTGACGGGCTGGGGAAGGTTGGCGGGTGAGGTGGTGTCCTCAGACTGTGCGGTAGGCTGCTCGGCGGTGCTGGCAAGCCGCACCTGATCGGCCATATCCCCCCAAGATATAGAAGGGTGTTCCCGTTGGGGAACCGGGAGGGGGTTTTCCGGCCCAAGGTTTCTGCGGCCTTCAGGGTGCCCGGTTCCCGTTGGGGAACTAGTGCACTGACACAAACATAAGATTCCAATGCGCCTTGGTCTGTGCGATTCTGTGGGCATGGCCCAGACTGTCAGCATCCCCACCCTTCCCCCTGAAGACCGCGCGCGCTTGGCCTCGGTCATCGGGGATCGCAACAGCCCGCAGAAGCACGTCCAGCGGGCACGGATT
>DATGXU010000495.1:0-1775 GCA_035298685.1 Magnetospirillum sp.
GCCCATGAAGCCGGTGACGAATGCCGCCGCCTCGAAGGCGCCGATGCGGAAACGGTAGAAGGCTGTGTTCAGCGGGAGCGCGGCGGGAGCCGCCGCAAGTGCGGGCTGCGCGGGCAACCGCGACGGCAACAACGCCAGACCGGCGCCGAGTCCGGCGAACCGGAGCATTTCGCGACGAGAGAACTGTGTCATGGGAGTTTTCTTTCAGAAAAAACCGGCGCCTGCGGCACGTCGACTGGGGAACCCGCCGCCGTGTCGCCCACCAGCGGCGCACAACGGCTCGCGAACGACGCGCGCACCGCACGCTCCAGCTCAGCCGGGAACTCGATTCCGCACGCCGCGCAGGCGACGCGGCTGCGCGCCGTGCGGGTCGATGGGGCGCCGCAGATCCTGGGCCTCAGCCAGACCGCGCTGCGGGTCGGCGAAACCGCCACCGTCACCGTGTGGGGTGCTGGCCTTGACGGCGACGCCTCGTTCGGTCCGGGCACCAGCGCCAAGGTCACCGGCAAGGGCACCGGCTTCGTCACCCTGGAGGTCACCGCCGACGCCGACGCCAAGCCCGGCAACCGCACCCTCGCCATCGGCAAGCTCAAGGCCGCCGAGCCGTTCGCCATCTATCGCAGCATCGATTCGGTCAAGGTCGAGCCGCCGCTGGCGCTGGCCCGCATCGGCGGCAATGGCGGCAAGGCGCCGAAGGTCGAGGCTCAGCTGGAAGCCATCGGCTATGCCAACGGCCCCGACGGCAAGCCCGGCACCAAGGACGACATCCGCCTGGGCGCCTTCGCCGCCACCTGGCAGACCGCCCCGTTCAACGCCGAGGCGGAACGCATGGAAGACGTCAAGTTCGCGGGCGGGCTGACCGCCGGCGGCCTGTTCCAGCCGGCCGGCGCCGGCCCCAACCCGCAACGCCATTGGGGCACCAACAATGTGGGCGACCTGAAGGTGACGGCCGTCGTCAACGACCATGGCCGCACGGTCGAAGGCACCGGCCGGGCGATTTCCGCCGTCCAGCGTTTCATCGATCCGGCCATCCGCTGATCCGGGGGTCTGGCATGACTTCAACCCTGGCCTTGCGCCGGCAGGACGTGCGCGACTTCCGCTTCGGCGACGAGCGCGTCCTGCTCCACATCCCCAGCACCAGCCTGTTCGCCGGCGACGGCATCGTCTCGGACCTGCTGGACCTGTTCCACGAGCATGGCGAGGTGACCCAGGACCAGTTGCGCACGTGCTTCGACGGCCGCTACCCCGCCGCCCAGGTGGTCGAGACGCTGCACGAACTGATCGGCCTGCGCATCGTCGGCGACGGCGCCGCCCCCTCTCCGGCCAAGCCGGTCGAGGTGGGCGATCTGCCGGTGAACACGGTGATCCTGAACGTCAACACCGGCTGCAATCTGGCCTGCAGTTATTGCTACAAGGAAGACTTGTCCACGCCGGTTCACGGCAACCGCATGGATTTCGCCACCGCCGCCCGCGCGGTCGACCTGACGTTCGAGGCGGCGGCGCAGCGCCCGTCGGTCAACGTGGTGTTCTTCGGCGGCGAGCCGCTGACCAACGTCGCACTGATCCGCCAGGTGGTGGACCACGCCGAGGCCCGCGCCCGCGAAACCGGCAAGCGTATCGACTTCTCGTTGACCACCAATGCCACGCTGCTGAACGACGAGCTGGTGGATTATTTCCAGGCCCACCGTTTCGGCCTGACCATCAGCATGGACGGCCCGCGCGACATCCACGACCGCCACCGCCGCACCATCGGCGGCCACGGCACCTATGACGTG
>DATGXU010000496.1:0-6211 GCA_035298685.1 Magnetospirillum sp.
GCCCTAGATGACGCTTCAGCGCGCCGGGCTAGACGCGATAGCCGGCGTGCAGCGCCGCGATGCCACCCGAAAGCGGCCGCCAACGCACACCGGCGAAGCCGGCGTCCCTGATCAGTCCGGCAAAGCGCTCGGGCGCCGGGAAGCGGCGGATGCTTTCGACCAGGTACTGATAGGCCTCGCGGTTGCCGGTGACCATCTCGCCGATGCGCGGCAGCAGGTTGAACGAGTACATGTCGTAGGCCTCGCGCAGGCCCGGCAGCACCACCCGGCTGAACTCCAGGCACATGAAGCGGCCGCCGGGCTTGAGCACGCGGTAGGCCTCGGCGATGGCGTTCTCCCAATGGGTGACGTTGCGCAGGCAGAAGGCGATGGTGTAGCGGTCGACCGAGCGGTCGGCCACCGGCAGGCATTCGGCGTTGCCGCACACCCACGCCAGCTCGCCCACCAGATTGCGGTCGAAGCTGCGGTCGCGGCCCACCGCCAGCATTTCCTTGTTGATGTCGCACACCAGCGCCGGGCCGCCGCCGCGCTTTTTCCAGCCGAAGGCGATGTCGCCGGTGCCGCCGCCCACGTCCAGCAGGGTCTGATCGGGGCGCGGGCGCAGCCAATCCAGGAACGACGCCTTCCACAGCCGGTGGATGCCGGCGCTCATCAGGTCGTTCATCAGGTCGTACTTGGGCGCGACGGAATCGAACACCTCGCGCACCAGCGAGGCCTTTTCCTCCTCGCGCACGGTCTTGAAGCCGAAATGGGTCTCGCCCTGGGGCTGGTTCTGCGTGTCGGTCATGGTGGCCGCACCTTAGTACAAGTGCGCCCGCCTTGCCAGAGCGTGCGCGCCTGATTACGCTGGCGTCATGCCCGAGCTTCCCGAAGTCGAAACCGTCGCCCGTGGTCTGGCCGCCGTGTGGGAGGGCCGGACCCTGGCTCGCGTGGTCTGCCGCCGTCCCGATCTGCGCAAGCCGTTCCCGCAGGGCTTTGCCGAAACCCTGGCGGGGCGCCGCATCGACATTGTCGGCCGCCGCGCCAAATATCTGGTGGTGTGGTTGGACGGCGGGCTGGTCATGCTGGGCCATCTGGGCATGTCGGGCCGCATGGTCATCAGCAAGGGCCGCAACGAGCCGCCGGGGCCGCACGACCACGTGGAATTCGTCACCACCGACGGCACCATGGTGACGTTCTGCGATCCGCGCCGCTTCGGCCTGCTGGATCTGTGCGAGGCCGGCGGGCTTGATCGCCACCCGCTGCTGGCCTGCCTGGGACCCGAGCCGCTGGACGAGTCCTTCACCGCCGCCGTGCTGGCCCAGGCGCTGGCCGGGCGCAACACCCCCATCAAGGCGGCGCTGCTGGACCAGTCGGTGGTGGCCGGGCTGGGCAACATCTATGTCAGCGAAAGCCTGTTCCGCGCGCGCATCCTGCCCACCCGCGCCGCCGGCTCGCTGAGCCCCGGGGAAATCGCCGCCCTGGTGCCGGCCATCAAGGACGTGCTGCGCGCCGCCATCGCGGCGGGCGGTTCGTCATTGAAGGATCATGTGCAGCCCACTGGCGAATTGGGCTATTTCCAGCATTCCTTCGCCGTATATGACCGCGAGGGACACCCCTGTCCCGACTGCGACTGCGATATGGTGGCGACGGGGGGAGTGCGGCGCATCGTGCAAGCGGGGCGCTCCACTTTCTACTGTGCGAAAAAACAGCGTTGATGTTATAGCCCTGGGTGCCATGCGGACGTTTTCCATCTTCTCCATCGCTCTCGCGCTGGTTCTCGGACTTGCGGGCCTGGCCCGTGCCGAGGGCTTTCTCGGCGTATACGAGGATCTGCCGCTCGCCCCCGGTCTGACCGAGGTGCAGGGCTCGGGGCTTGCTTTCGACAGCCCCGGCGGCCGGATCGTCGAGGGCTATGCAAAAGGAGCGGCCAAAGCCGCCGACATCCTGAAATTCTATTCCGCCACCTTGCCCCAGCTGGGCTGGACGCGCGAATCCGACACCCTTTACCGCCGCGAGGCGGAGGTGCTGAAGATCGGCACCGAGGCGGATGGCCGCGCGCTGGTGGTTCACTTCACCATTTCTCCGGAATGACCGGACAAGGGGAGACCCCATAGATGCCGTTCGAGAACATCACCGTCGAAACCCGCGGCCAGGTCGGCCTGATCACCCTGAACCGCCCCAAGGCGCTGAACGCGCTGTGCGCGGCGCTGATCCGCGAGCTGGGCCAGGCGCTCGACACCTTCGAGGCCGATGCCGATATCGGTGCCATCGTGCTGACCGGCTCGGAAAAGGCCTTCGCCGCCGGTGCCGACATCAAGGAAATGGCGTCGAAGTCCTATATGGACGCCTATCTGGAAGACTTCATCACCAACGGCTGGGAACGCGTCACCAAGTGCCGCAAGCCGGTGATCGCGGCGGTGGCCGGCTATGCGCTGGGCGGCGGCTGTGAAGTGGCGATGATGTGCGACTTCATCCTGGCCGCCGACAACGCCAAGTTCGGCCAGCCGGAAATCACCATCGGCACCATTCCCGGCGCCGGCGGCACCCAGCGCCTGACCCGCGCCGTGGGCAAGTCCAAGGCCATGGAAATGGTGCTGACCGGCCGCATGATGGACGCCGCCGAAGCCGAGCGCGCCGGCCTGGTGTCGCGCGTGGTGCCGGTGGCCGACCTGCTGGACGAGGCCCTGAAGGTGGCCGAGCGCATCGCCTCGATGTCGCGCCCCATCGTCTACATGGCCAAGGAAGCGGTGAACGCCGCCTTCGAAACCACCCTGGCCCAGGGCGTGCACCTGGAACGCCGCCTGTTCCAGTCGGCCTTCGCCACCGAGGACCAGAAGGAAGGCATGGCCGCCTTCGCCGAAAAGCGCAGCCCGGCCTTCAAGAACCGCTAAGGCCCGCCGCTTACATCAAAAAGCCCCGTCGGCAACGGCGGGGCTTTTTTTCATGGTTTTTCACGCATTCGCGGAGAGGCGGGAAACGCCCCCATTACCCGGCAGTCGTCATGCCCGCGCTTGACGCGGGCATCCACGTGTGGACGCGCAAGTCATTGTTGCCAATGACTTTTATGCGGCAACGCGTGGATCGCCGGGTCGAGCCCGGCGATGACGTTACGGACAAGTTCCCCGCAAGCCCGTGAAGGCCTTTGTGCCCGGCCTTCAGTGAACATGCCGGTGGTGGATGTCCGGATAGTGGGGATGGCGATGCACCAGCCGCTGATGGACATGGCGGTGGCTGTGCGGCTCGGCGGCGGCAATGCGGTCATGGGCATGCTGGTGGTGCTCGTCGTGGCGGTGCGGGTGCTCGTGCTCCAGCGTTTCGTGCACGTGGTCGTGGGCGTGGCTTTCGGTCAGGTGCAGATAGATGCCGATGGCCATCAGCAGGCCGGCGGCGGCCAGCGTCGGCGTCGGCGTCTCGCCCAGCAACGGCACCGCCAGCACGGCGCCGACGAAGGGGGCGGACGAGAAATAGGCGCCGGTCCGCGCCGTGCCCAGATGCCGCAGCGCCAGCACGAACAGCACCAGCGACAGCCCATAGGCCACCAGGCCCAGCAGCGCCGCCATGCCCACCACCGCCGGCGACGGCAGCGTCTGGCCGGCGGCCAGGGCCAGCGCGGTGTTGACGGCGCCGGCCGCCAAGCCCTTGACCATGGCGATGTGGACGGCGTCGCCGGCCGACAGCTTGCGGGTCAGGTTGTTGTCCACCGCCCAGGCCAGACAGGCGCCGGCAATGGCCAGCAGGCCCCAGCCGCCGCCGCTGGCCTGATCCTGCCACGACAGCAGGGCGGCGCCGGCCAGGATGGCGCCGGCACCCACCAGAATGCGGCGGTCGACGTTCTCGCGGAACACCACCCAGGCCAGCGCCAGGGTGAACACGCCTTCCAGGTTAAGGGCCAAGGCGGCGCTGGCCGCCGGGCTGTGGGCCAGGCCCACCATCATCAGCACCGGCCCGATCACGCCGCCGGCCGCCACCGCCGCCGCCAGCCATTTCCAGTCGGCGCGGGCAAGGGCGCCGCCCTGGCGCGGCAGGAACGGCCGCAGCAGCGCCAGCCCGATGCCCGAGCCCAGATACAGCAGCCCGGCCAGCAGCCAGGGATCAAGCCGCCCCAGCAGCAGCTTCGCCAGCGGCGCCCCGGCGCCGAACAGCGCCGCCGACAGCAGCGCGCAGGCGATTCCCCGGCTCACAGCGGGTCGATGTCGCCCTTGGCTTCGTCGGCCAGGGCCTGCGCCGCGAAATCCCGCACCCGGCCCTCGGCGATGGCGGCGCGCAGGCCACGCATCACATCCTGATAGAACTGGATGTTGTGCCAGGTCAGCAACATCGGCCCCAGGATCTCTTCCGAGCGGATCAGGTGATGCAGATAGGCGCGGCTGTATTGCCGGCAGGCCGGGCAGGCGCAGTTCTCGTCCAGCGGACGGGGGTCGTTCTGATGCCGCGCGTTGCGGATGTTGACCGTGCCCCGGCGGGTGAAGGCCTGGGCGGTGCGGCCCGAGCGGGTGGGCATGACGCAATCGAACATGTCGACGCCGCGTAGCACGGCGCCGATGATGTCGCTGGGCTTGCCCACGCCCATCAGATAGCGCGGCTTGTCGGCGGGCAGCAGCGGGGTGGTGAAATCCAGGGTCTGGAACATCAGTTCCTGCCCTTCGCCCACCGCCAGGCCGCCGATGGCATAGCCGTCGAAGCCGATCCGTTGCAGCGCCGCCGCCGATTCGGCCCGCAAATCCTGATAGACGCCGCCCTGGACGATGCCGAACAGGCCATAGCCGGGACGATCCACAAAGGCGTCGCGCGACCGCTGCGCCCAACGCATGGACAGCCGCATGCTTTCCGCCGCCTGTTCCGGCGTGGCCGGGAACGGCGTGCATTCGTCGAAGGCCATGGTGACGTCGGCGTCCAGCAGGTTCTGGATTTCCATGCTGCGCTCGGGCGTCAGCAGGTGGCGCGAGCCGTCGATATGCGACTGAAAGGCCACGCCTTCCTCGGTCATCTTGCGCAGCTTGGCCAGGCTCATCACCTGGAAGCCGCCGGAATCGGTGAGAATCGGGCCGGGCCAGTTCATGAACTCGTGCAGGCCGCCCAGGCGCCCCACCCGCTCGGCGCCGGGGCGCAGCATCAGGTGATAGGTGTTGCCCAGGATCATCTGGGCGCCGGTCGAGGCCACGCTTTCCGGCATCATCGCCTTGACCGTGCCGGCGGTGCCCACCGGCATGAAGGCGGGGGTGTCCATGGGCCCGTGGGCGGTGTGCAGGCGGCCCAGGCGGGCGGCGCCGTCGGTGGCGAAGACGTCGAACTTAAAGGCGGTCATTCGGCCCTCTCCAGCAGACAGGCATCCCCGTAGGAATAAAAGCGATAGCCCGCCGCCTTGGCGTGTTCATAGGCGGCCTTCATGCGGTCCAGCCCGGAAAAGGCGGAAACCAGCATGAACAGGGTCGAACGCGGCAGGTGGAAGTTGGTCATCAGCACATCGACCAGCCGGAAGCGGTAGCCCGGCGTGATGAAGATGTCGGTGGCGCCGTCGAAGGGGCGCAGCACGCCATGGGCATCGCTGGCGCTTTCCAGCAGCCGCAGCGAGGTGGTGCCCACCGCCACCACCCGGCGGCCGGCGGCCTTGGCGGCGTTGACGGTGTCGGCCACCTCGGGCGTCACCACGCCGCGCTCGGAATGCATCTTGTGGTCGGCGGTGTCGTCGGCCTTGACCGGCAGAAAGGTGCCCGCCCCCACATGCAGGGTCACGGTCAGCCGCTGGATGCCGCGCGCGTCCAGCGCCGCCAGCAGGTCGGGGGTAAAGTGCAGCCCGGCGGTGGGCGCCGCCACCGCGCCCTTGTGGCGGGCGAACACGGTCTGATAGTCGGCGCGGTCGGCCTCGTCGGCCTCGCCCTTGCGGATATAGGGCGGCAGCGGCAGGCGGCCGTATTCCTCGAGCGCCAGCATCAGCGCGTCGCCCGAACGGTCGAAGCGCAGCAGCACCTCGCCGGCTTCGCCCTTTTCCGCCACGGCGGCGGTGAACGACTCGCCGAAGCGCACGGTGTCGCCGGGTTTCAGCTTCTTGGCCGGGCGGGCAAACGCCTTCCAACTGTCCAGCGCCACCCGTTCGTGCAGCGTCACCTCGATTCCGGCCTCGCCCCGGCGGCCGAACAGGCGGGCGGGGATGACGCGGGTGTCGTTGCTGATCAGCACGTCGCCCGGCTGCAGCAATAGCGGCAGGTCGCGCACCACATGGTCGGCAAGG